>JAGKTZ010000089.1 GCA_021153165.1 Prevotellaceae bacterium | reverse complement strand
CATATATAGAAAAATGCAAAAAATAAGGTACAGAACAAGACAAAAAGAAACTCCAAAGCCAAACTGCGACTATATTGAAAACAGGAAAGAATAAAACTTCAAAACACATAATACTCCCCAAAAGCAAAATGGGGATAATGTCCTTACATCTATGGAAACGTCCTCGAAATCCAATCTTGTTAATGCTTCAAGAAACGATTATTTAGAAAAAAATCTTGACAAGTTATAAGAAATAAATTCTCACGAAATATAACAGCACTTTTTTAGCACACATTTTATTATGATTTAGCCACAATATCTCGTAAGAATCAAAGTGGCTTTGAAAGGAAATACGTAAAACTAAATTTTGCCGCTACATACTACATTACAACAAGCTATATCAGCTATTTAGGCAACATCAAAATATAAATTTTCAGAATAAAAACAATTCATTTATTCTATTTATTTTGGAATAAAATGCCCTAATATATTTCTCTAAAAACTGAAACAAAAAACCTAATTTTTAAGTATTTTTTTTGACATTTCAGATACGCCTAAAAAATATTTAGGATGCATTTTTCACCTCATATTCTATTATTTTCTGCCAATCACATCATTTTGTGATTAGACAGAAATCTATTTCTACTCAAAGTAGACAATTAAGAAATGGCAACCGTTTCCACTTCAATCAGCCATTCGGGACGACAAACTCTGGCCGCAGTTATCAAATAAGGGATTCCTGAAAAATTTTCCTGCAAGTAGGTATTCACTGCAGAATAATCTGCCACATCACGCAGATAAACTATAAGATATTGCAAATCTTTCATACCTGCGCCACCATCAGCCAACAATTGTTCAATATTCAAGAACAAGCGCTCAGTCTGCGCCGCCACATCTCCGTGATACAAACATTTACCATATTTATCTATACTCGCTGTTCCTGAAATCAAATGAAGTCGTTCGCCAGCCAAGGTCAATGAAGTACCACGTTCAAAAGCGACACCATATTCATACGTTGGATTCAAATATTCCAAGGCCTGAAGGTATTTTACATCAGCATCGCTCGTACCCGACACCGAAAAAAAATCTGCAGAAACTATAGCTTGAGTATCATCCGAACACCCCTCGATACCAGTCGAAGTAATAAAATGTGTAGAAGGCGTCAAACCTTGTTCTGCAAAAACATCATTGCGCCCTTTCACCACCCCAGCATAATGACGATCCACATCTCTGACATAAAGCCAAGTGCGATGACAATCGTTCAAAAGTGTCATACCTTCTTCCTCAAGCCAAGCACAATGTTTGGCAAAGGCCAATTTTGTCTGCGCCTCGGCATCCAGCCCTTTTATCTCGACAGCAGAATAGCGGACAGTATGAAAAAGCATTTTGCCTGCGAAAAAAGTCACCTTCATCCTATCCGGTGTACCTTCTTTTTCAATATTTTCCTCGTTCAAGAAGAGCACATTCAATGCCACCTTACTACCATCCAACAAGGGTTGTTCGATATACGACACCGCTGTTTCGGACAACAACTCCTGATACAACTTATGCGCCTTGACGATAGACATTTGATTGGCCGCATCAGTCAAATAAATTCGGACAAACAACAATTGCTGAAGCGTCACTTTCTTTGTATCCAAGAGCGAAGACAGCGACACATACAAATCGTCCAATTGTTCACACAAAGTTGTCTTTACTTTGGGCGAGAGTATATCAAAAATGAATTTATGCTCTGACATGGCGTCTATATTAATCTATCGTGATATTCTTTTCTATTCTTTTTCGAACCACCCGTACTTACGATACGCCGTTATCCCTCCAAAAAGACACCTTGGCGTGTTTGTCGTTCTCTGAAATTACGCTTTACGAGTTCCACAAATTGGTAATTTTTTAATCCCCAATCTGGCGCAATCAGCAGTTCTTTGGGCGATTGCGAAGTAAAACGTTCCACAGCGATATCTGGGCGCAATCTTTCTACAAAATCAGTCACAAGCGCTGCATACTCTTCGGGCGTATAAAGTTTGAAGTCCTCTGGGCGATCAGCATATTCCTTCGCCATAGCAGTACCTCTCACAATTTGCAACTGGTGCAGTTTCAAGGTATCTATCGGCAGGTTTGACAGCGTTAGTGCATGCCCCAAAATTTCTTCACGGCTTTCTCCGGGCAATCCCAAAATCACATGCACACCGACAGGTATTCCTCTCTCTGCAGTACGCTTCACGGCATCTTCGACGCAAGCGAAATCATGTCCGCGATTGATTCTTCGCAGCGTTTTGTCTAATGTAGACTCCACGCCATATTCCAGCAGAACAAACTTATCTTTGTGCAACTTTGCAAAGTAATCCAGCAATTCATCACCCACACAATCCGGGCGCGTTCCAATTACTAATCCTTCGACGCCGTCAACGCTTAATGCTTCTTCGTAAAGACGCTGCAAGCGCGACATCTCTGCATACGTATTTGTGTAAGCCTGAAAATAGGCCAGATACTTCATGTGGGGATATTTCTTCGAGAAGAATTGCTTACCTTCCTCCAACTGTTGTGCCACAGATCTTGCATCAGCGCAATACGCCGGATTGAATGTTTGATTGTTGCAATACGTGCATCCTCCCCACCCTACCGTACCGTCACGATTGGGACATGTGAAGCCGGCGTGAACAGACAATTTCTGCATTTTCCCATCGAAATATTTCGAAAGGAAATCAGAAAATTCCAAATAGGGTTTGTCTGCGGTTGCCATATATAGATGCATTACTCTATCGCCACTTTCCCCAACCCACATATATAATATATACGCGTACACGCGTACGCGCGCAACGCTTATGGGCGAGTTCTTTGGCGAGTATCATCGACAAAATTACAAATAATATTCGAATTTTGGGTAAAAAACGCAGGTTTAGACAGAAAAAAGAACTTTTGGTTTTGTCAATTCGTCTGGTTTTTCTATTTTTGCCCATTATTAATCCATAAAACCCTATAGCCTATCGACACACATTACTCCTAAACAATACATAAATAGCAGTAATGAACGAATTGTATCTACTCACCGACGATCAGTTGGTAGCCTTGTATATATCTGGTACGGACGAAGCGTTCGATGTTCTTTTGGCAAGGCATAAAGATAGGCTTTTTTCCTACATCTATTATCAAGTAAAAAATGAAGACTTGGCGAATGATATCTTCCAGGATACATTCACCAAAGCAATTGTGCACTTGCGCAACAAGAGATATGCTGAAAATGGCAAGTTCTATTCATGGATCTCATGCATCGCGCACAATTTGATCATCGACGTTTATAGGAATGAGAAGCACATCAAACTCGTGTCCGACGAAGAGGCTGGCATCACACTCAGCAACTATTCCGACCACTACGAGAATAGCAAAGAGTGCGAGATTGCCAACGAACAAACGCTGGAAGATGTCAAAAGACTGATCGAATGCCTGCCCAAAAGCCAACGCGAAATGGTACAAATGCGCTACTACATGGACATGAGTTTCAAGGAAATCGCAGAAAAGGAAGGCATCAGCATCAACACTGCCCTGGGCAGAATGAGGTATGCCATACTCAATATGCGCCGCATCGCTTCCGAGAAGAACATCACGCTCAACTGGTACTGATGCGCTAGACATCCACGACATAACTTTCTCAATTAAATATTCCCTAATGCTAATCTACTCTGAAATGGTAGTGCGCATTGGGGATTTTTGTTTTGACCTGGCTAAGTAAAATTTGCACAAACTTTTTTTTCACTCCGCACACAATAAAAACCCGAATCAATAGTTAATAGGTATGTAAGAGCACTAACCAGCAAAAGCGCATAGCCTATGAACAAATCTACACATCACCCCACCTCTCCGCGTCAAGGGACCTTGGATTTTTTGCAACGTCTGGCGCGAGTTTATCAACCCGAAAAGAACATTTCGATTGAGACGGCTAAGATCATCGCAAGCATCACCGCCATAGAGCAAAGCACTTGCTAAAGCCAGTTTTCATCTGATTAATCACAAATTATCCCGCACAATAGGCAGTGCTTCAATAAAAAAATGTAAATTTGCAAAGTCCGTAGCCCTCGGCGGGTGACGGACTTTCATTTATTAGAAAAACAAACACATACTTTATGAAGAAAATATTGCTTTTAGGTTCTGGCGAATTGGGTAAGGAGTTTACTATCGCCGCTCAAAGATTGGGTCTGCACGTCGTAGCTTGCGATGCCTACCCTGGCGCGCCTGCCATGCAGGTGGCGGACGAATTCGAAGTATTCCACATGCTCGACGGCGATGCTCTGGAAAAGGCTGTAGCTAAGCACTGCCCCGACATCATTGTACCCGAAATCGAAGCTATCCGCACCGAAAAGCTCTACGAATTTGAAGCGCAGGGCGTGCAGGTCACTCCCTCGGCAAAAGCGGTCAACTTCACCATGAACCGCAAGGCTATCCGCGATCTCGCAGCAAAGGAATTGGGACTGAAGACTGCAAAATATTTCTATGCCACCTCCTACGAAGAACTGCAGGAAGCTGCCAAAGTCATCGGTTTCCCTTGTGTAGTTAAACCCTTGATGTCTTCTTCTGGCAAAGGTCAGTCATTGGTGCGCGAAGAGAGCGAATTGCAACACGCATGGGAATACGGCATCAGCGGTAGCCGCGGCGACATCAAGGAACTGATCATCGAGGAATTTATCCACTTCGATAGCGAAATCACCCTGCTCACCGTCACTCAAAAGGATGGTCCCACATTGTTCTGCCCACCCATCGGACACGTGCAAAAGGGTGGCGACTATCGCGAAAGTTTCCAGCCTGCAGCTATTGCTCCCGAACATTTGGCAGAAGCACAACGCATGGCGGCAAAAGTAACTGAAGCCTTGACCGGTGCTGGCCTTTGGGGCGTAGAGTTCTTCCTCAGCAACGAAAACGGCGTTTACTTCTCCGAACTCTCTCCACGTCCTCACGACACAGGCATGGTGACATTGGCGAATACTCAAAACTTCAACGAATTCGAACTGCACCTGCGCGCTGCCATCGGCATGCCTATTCCTTGCATCAAGCAAACCAACATCGGCGCCAGCGCAGTAATCCTGTCAGAAATCGCTAAGGAAGAAGCGCCATTGTATCGCGGCATCGAAAAGACTTGCGAAGAAGATGCAGACATCCGTATCTTCGGCAAACCTACCACTCGCGTAGGTCGTCGTATGGGTGTAGTCGTTTGCAATGCCCAACTCGACGGCAACCTTGACGAAGTGCGCGACAAAGCAAAACGCTTGGCTTCGTATGTAGAGGTTTACTAAAATACAATAGACGTTTGAATAAAATAAAAAAAGAATAAACTTTTTTTCTAATTAGCTATAAAAGGGCACTGAATTCAGTGCCCTTTTACTTTTTA
>JAGKTZ010000035.1 GCA_021153165.1 Prevotellaceae bacterium | reverse complement strand
CGGTCGAAGTGGAAACGGGCGAAGAAAACCAATCGGGCGCTATGGGACACCTGTATCAAGCGCAAGAGGATATCTTCACCTTCGACGCACACTACGGACAGCGCGTGTACAACTTCAATGCCAATGAAATAGACCTGGAGAATATGACCTGGTATGTGCGTACCCCCTTCGGGCGTGCGGGTATTCCTCTGAAAGACGCCAATGGCAACTTGGTCTACAACGATTTGGACTACAAATGGGTGGAGTTCTATCCTAATGAAATGATAGACGGCGTCTATACCAACCGCAATCGCCACTAGAAGTTCGTGAATCAACCCAACCGCTTGATGCACGTGCTCTGTAAGAATAATCGTAGCCCGGACGGTTCCAGTTCGATGACAGGTAGTATCCTGACCATTCGCCAAAGCTCGATTCAGACACCCTTCAACCGCGACCTGTCACACACCTCGCTCTCTGAAGCCTGGGGGTGCGAGACTGTGGACGAAACGGCCGACAGGAACTGGTTCTATAGCCCCTACGAAACAACTGCCAATGTAGAACAATATAACTATAAGCCTACAAGCTTCACACCCAAAAACACGAGCCGCCAAGACGGACTTTACAACACGGCAGAGTTGCTGAATCTGGTCAATGGCAACCTCCGCTGGAGCGACTATGTGGACTATACCGAAAGAGATGTGGTGCTCAAGGATGAAAAATCCTGTGGTTTGAACTACGTCCTATTGCGCAATCGCGACCTCGATGGCGACGATATCGTCGACGTAGAAGAGTTGCATTGGTATATCACTTCGTTGGAACAAATCTTTGCCCTCTTCATCGGCGACCAGGGGCTGTCGGTAGAAGCCCAACTCTATCCACAAGCCGTAGGTAACCTGCCCAATGCTCTGCTGGATGTCCCCACTGGTCACCCACTGCGCGGTGTATATCAATGGCGCTGGCACTACGTGACCAGTACTGCCGATGGACAGACCGCAGGCAATGTACCCGTACAAGTGTGGGCAGAGGAAGGTATCTCGACCAGTCAATATGCGCAAAACTGGGCAAAAGAAGCGGTCCCCAAGGTGAGATGTGCGCGCAACCTGGGTATGGCGAGTCCTTCCAGTCAAGCGGGTGATGCGACCTATATCGGTACGGCTGGCAATAACTTCCCCAAAGACGAACTGGTGGTAGTGACAGAAACTACGGGTACTGAAAATGCAAACTCCATATATCGCTTCGATTTGCGCAACCTGAACAAGGAATCACGCCGCTTGGCATTTACCTCGCAAGGCTTGATTCCTGGCGACGAATACAGTCTGCAGTCGCGTGTGTACGAAGGTTTCGAGACAGGCGGTTGGTACGGCCTGACGTACGAAGCAAATAACAACGGATGGCTCCAGGCTTATCCTATGCGGATTTATACGCCTCTGAGCGCTAACGAAGCCCCTATCGTGGATGGTACGTTCCCTGATGGATGGCGTATCGCAAACATTCGCGAATTGGCTATCTTCTTCCAATATTGCAACGACAATAATGAATGGTGGGGAGGGGCAAACTATTTGCCCAGTAACTTCTATTCATTCGGTACCTATGGTAATAGCTACGACGGTAATGTAAATACATGGTTCGTCAGCCGTGGCGGTATCACAATGACGATGTCGGATGGTGATGTCTTTCGCGTTCGCGCCGTTCGCGACTGGGTGCCTGGCACGTAGTGGGGATTTATCACCGACAACTGGATACATCCAACTCATTCAAATGCGAATGGGTTGGATGTATTATCATACAGCAATGCGCTGATAGGTCAGAGGCGGGAGGATCGAGAAAATAACTGTTACATCTCGTATCATCAGTTGCTTTTAAACGTCTCGTAGAAAAAGATTCCAGCGGGCATTGTCGGCCACCTTTGCAGTGAAGCTTGTTGTATCTACTTCTATATATTATATACTAAACAAGATCTCTACGCCTTAAGCAATTGCCCTCTACGCCTTAAATAATTGAGGAGATATTGCACGTATTTGGCAAAATCTCCTCAATTTTATGCACTATGAAGCAATAGTGTTCTGCTTTCTGCTTTAGCAATAGTCTTTAGGCTTTAGCAATAGTTTCTTTTGTTTTAGCAATAGTTTTTGGGGCTTTAGCAAGAGTTTCTTTTGCTTTAACAATGATTTCTTTTGCTTTAACAATAGTTTTTGGGGATAAATGGCTTTTCCCTACTTTCCAAATCGGTAGGACAGCGAAATTAGTCCTGATACATTGCGGCCAGTGGCATTAAACTTTGTCAGACCGAAGTCTGCCTCTATGCCCAGCGTTAGGCTCGAGGGAAATTGGTAGCCTATCATCGCCTGCAGACCTGCGTCGAAGCGGTGCACGTCGGGTTGGTCGAAGGTGGGCGATTCGTAGTACATCTTCTCACTACCTTCGCGCGAAGTGTCGCCTTTGGTCTCCACCTTGCCCGCCACGCCATACGCCACGTAGGGGCCGGCAGAGAAGACCACGTATTGGCTCTCGGCGGTGCGCAGGTAGTAGGACAGCATCAGGGGCAATTGTACGTAGGCAGCAGTGGTCTGACGGCTCATCAGCCCTGTGCGCATATTGCCGTTCTCGTCGTATTCCAGGTTGCCGTTGGGATCGTAGAAGGGCACTACCACGTCGGGCGACTTCATCCCCTTTGCGATATAGTTCAGGCTCGGTGTGAGCGTCCAGCGCTGGTTGAACTCCCATTCGTAACCCACACCACCCTTGTAGGCACCCACCACGTGCGTACCCTTGTAGTGTGCGGCCAGACCGCCGCCAATTTGCAATTTCAGCCCCTGTCCGAGCATCGGCAAAGCGATAATGAGCAGGGCGATTAGGGAAAGAATCTTCTTGTGCATAGTTCTCAAAAAAAGAATCTCACGCAAATCTTGGAAATCTTTCGGATTTTATTCAAAAAATAATTTTTAGATTTTATAGATTTGCGTGAGATTTTATATTATTTAATCCTTGAAAAATTTCTTCCAATCTTCCTTCTTATACTTAGGTTTTTCGAAGAGATCGGCATCTTCGTAGCGTCCGCCGCGACGACTATTTTTACTGCCCTTAGTCGGCGCTTCTTTGGGGGCACGTGTAGCTTTGCGGTCGGCTTTCTTTTCCGCATGGCGGTCGCTATGCTTATCGGCTTTTTCTGCACGGCGTTCGCGCTTATTGCCCCCTTCTTCACGCTTGCCACCCTCTTCACGCTCGGCATGGTCCACCACTACTTTGCGGTCGCCGATCATTGCCTTTGCCATCTTGCGCAGTACGATAGGTGCGTCGGCTTCGGGCACTTCGAAGAATGAGCAATTCGCTGTCAGGTCGATGCGGCCGATTTCGATCTTGCCCTTGACGTAGCGATTCACCAGATTGATGATCTCGCGAGCGTAGAAATTGTCGCGCTTGCCCAGGTTGATGAACAGACGCTTGTAGCCTGCCTCGGCCTGTCGTGGTCCGCCCTTTTCGCCCTTGGGTCGTGGTGCGCGGCGGCTGCCTTCTGCCTCGGCATCCTTGCCCTTAGCCGAGGGTTGCTCGATCTCGGGCGCATTGGCGTAGTATTGCAGGAAGCGGCCGAACTCCAGGGTCACGACGCGCTTGATCAGATCCTCCTTGGACAGCCATTCCAACTTGCGGAATACTTCGGGCAGGAAGGGTGCGATTTGTGCTTCGTCCACCTCGGTATGTTCCATTTGGTCGATCACACGATACAGCTGCTTGGTGCATATTTCTTTGGGGTCGGGCAGGGTGCCGGCTTCAAACTTCTTGCCTATCACCTTCTCGATCACGCGCACTTTGTGCTTCTCGCGCAGGTGGATGATCGAGATGCTTGTGCCGCGCTTTCCGGCACGACCTGTGCGGCCCGAGCGGTGGGTATAGTTCTCGACATCGTCGGGCAATCCGTAGTTGATCACGTGTGTCAGTTCGTCCACGTCCAGTCCGCGTGCCGCCACGTCGGTCGCTACGAGCAACTGAGTGCGGTGTTGGCGGAACTTCTGCATTGTCAGGTCGCGTTGGGCTTGCGATAGATCCCCGTGCAGGGCTTCGGCATTGTAGCCGTCGCGGATGAGCAAATCGGCTACCTCTTGCGTCTCCATACGTGTGCGGCAGAACACGATGCCGTAGATGCGTGGATAGTAGTCAACGACGCGTTTCAGCGCCAAATATTTGTCGCGTGCGTGCACCAGGTAATAGATATGGTTCACGTTTTCTGCGCCCTCGTTGCGCGAGCCTACGACGATTTCCTTGTGGTCGTGCAAATAGTTCAGTGCGATGCGTTCGATCTCCTTGCCCATAGTGGCCGAGAAGAGCAGTGTGTTGCGCTCCTCGGGTACGCCAGCCAGGATCTCGTCGATGCTTTCGGTGAAGCCCATGTTGAGCATTTCGTCCGCCTCGTCCAGCACCACATTTTCCACGGCATCCAGTCGTGCCACGCCGCGGTGCATCAGGTCGATCAAGCGGCCCGGTGTAGCCACGATCACCTGTGCGCCCTTCTTCAGGGCACGGATTTGGCTCTCGATGCTCGATCCGCCATACACAGCCTGGACGTGCAGACCGTCGATGTATCGTGAATAGTCCTTCAGGTCGTCGGCGATCTGCAAGCAAAGTTCGCGTGTTGGGCTCAGAATGATGGCCTGTGTAGCGCGACTCTTTGTGTTGATCTTTTGCAGGACGGGCAAGCCAAAAGCCGCCGTCTTGCCCGTACCCGTCTGGGCCAAAGCGATCACATCATTACCTACACCCAAAAGATAGGGTATTACCTCTTCCTGTACTGGCATGGGCGACACATAGCCCATCTCCTCGATGGCGCGGCGAATCTCTTCGCACACACCCAATTCTTCAAATGTTTTCAAAACAATTATCTTTCTAATGATTATATGCCGCAAAGTTAGAGATTTCCAAGAGATTTTTACTCCTTTTCAGTGCTAAAAATCCCAACAAACCAACTCTTGAAGAGAAAAGTAGAAGTCTGGTTGAAAAAAGTAGGGAGAAAATGACGCAGAGGTTTTCTAACCCAAAAGAAAAACGTAACTTTGTCCAAATTTAATAAGCCCAAATTTATGGAAAAACTCCTGCACTATGTGTGGAAGCACAAACTCTTTCCGCCACACCAACTCTGCACCGCAGATGGTCGTCCTGTCGAGGTGCTGGACCCTGGTTTGCACAATCAGCATCAAGGGCCGGATTTCTTCAACGCTAAGGTGAAAATCGACGGTACGCTGTGGGTGGGAAATGTCGAACTCCACATCAAATCTTCCGACTGGTACAAGCATGGACACGAGACGGACGAACGCTACAACAACGTCATCTTGCACGTGGCGCAGACCCTCGATCAGGAGGTGCAGACACAGGGTGGACAATCCCTACCGCAGCTCCAACTGGACGTGCCAGAACGCGTGCGACAGAACTACCAGGAACTGCTCGAAGAGGAGACCTATCCCCCTTGCTACCGCGTCATTCCACACGTGTCCGAGATGATTGCACATAGCTGGATGAGTGCGCTCATGGTGGAACGTCTTGAGGAAAAAACATGTCGTATCAACGGCATCCTGCAAGAGTGTACAGGCAATTGGGAAAGGACTTTTTTCCGCACGCTGGCGCGCAATTTTGGCTTTGGAACGAATGCTGAAGCCTTCGACCTTTGGGCGCAACACATCCCGCCGCAGACGATAGAAAAGCACAGGGACAATCTGCTCCAGGTCGAGGCTATGTTTCTAGGTCAAGCCGGACTTTTGAGCGACGATCTCGTGCCCGAAGAAAAGCGCGACGATTATTTCATGCAACTTCAGCGCGAGTACAAATTTCTGGCTCACAAGTTCTCGCTCACGCCTATGGATGTGCGTCAGTGGCGCTTCTTGAGGATGCGTCCGCAGAACTTCCCGCACATTCGCCTTTCACAACTGGCGATGCTCTATCACCGTCAGCAATGCAACCTTTCGATGCTGCTCGAGGTCCGTTCGCGCGAAGATATTCACCGCCTATTTTTGACCTCAGTCACGCCGTATTGGGAGACGCATTACACCTTTGGCGAGGAGAGTACGGCGCATGCTAAACGCCTGCAAACGGCTTCTCTTGACCTGCTCTTGATCAATACTGCCGCTCCCCTACTCTTTGCCTACGGCAGGAGCCATTTTGCCGAAGATAAGTGCGAATTGGCCTTCGAACTATTGGAGTCTACGCCGCCCGAGCACAACTTTATCACACGCTCCTGGGCCAAGGCGGGCATCCGTGCCGAGAATGCTGGCGACAGTCAATCCTTGATCCAATTGCGCCGTAATTATTGCGACCGAAAGGACTGCCTGCGCTGCCGATTCGGTTGCGAATATCTCAAGCATCACGGCGAGGTGAAATAGCTGTTGGTGTTTGACTAAATCAGCCTTTTCTCTTCTTAAACAGAAGTGATCTCGTGGCCGTTTTCTCTTAATAATTAATATAAAAAACAGCTCAGATGGACTATATATTTGACCTCAAAATGAAGGTGCGCGACTACGAATGCGACCTGCAAGGTATCGTCAATAATGCCAATTATCAACATTACTTAGAGCATACACGCCACGAGTTTTTGCTTTTAGAAAATGTGAGTTTTGCAGACCTCCACGCCCGTGGAATAGATGCCGTTGTAGCGCGCATTACGATGGCTTTCAAGACGCCTTTGCGCAGTGGCGACGAGTTCCTATCGCGTATGAATGTGCGCAAAGATGGCATCAAATATGTCTTCACACAGGATATCTTTCGCTTGCCGGACAACAAGTGGGTGCTACATGCCGAAGTCGACACCGTATGTATGGTGAACGGCAAGTTGGCTAAAACCTGCGAACTCGACGATTTGTTGGAAAAATATCTCATGCGTGAGGCATGACCCCTACCCTATGTGGTCGCAAATCCAAAAAACTAAAAACAAAATAAACTCTTGGCTATGTCACAAGAAACCCTCTCGGCTCTCACCTTGGTATGCTTGAAGGGGCTCAGCGCCTCGATGGCGATGTGTCTTTACAAAAAGTACGAATCGGCCACACTCGCTCTCGAACATCTGGACGAGGTGCCGGCGCGTTTTCGCAAAAAGGTGCTCGAGGCTTTACCCGAGGCACAGGAGCGTGCAAAAGTTGAATTGGATTTTTGCAAGCAGAAAAACATCCAAGTGCTGATTTTTTCCGACGAAGGGTATCCGGCACGATTGCGCGAGTGCGAAGACGCTCCATTGGTACTTTTTTACCGAGGAGTGGCAAATTTGAACGAAAAACGCATAATTTCGGTCGTAGGCACCCGAAAAATATCTGGATGGGGTAAGTCAATTTGTCAAAATTTCTGCAAAGAATTAGCTACTCTTCTTCCTGATTGCGTGGTGGTTAGCGGTCTCGCCTATGGCGTAGATATTCACTCACACCGCGCTTGTTTAGAAAATTCTTTGCCCACGGTCGCTGTACTCGCGCATGGACTCGATAGAATTTACCCTTCTTTGCACCGTTCGACAGCAATTGAGATGTTAAATCAGGGTGGACTCCTCACCGAGTTCCTTTCAGGCACAAATCCGGACAAAGGGAATTTCGTGCGTCGCAATCGTATCGTGGCTGGGATGGCAGATGCTACGATCGTCATCGAGAGTGCTGCGCATGGCGGCGCTATGATTACAGCGCGATTGGCCAATGGCTATGGTCGAGATGTCTTTGCCTTTCCGGGGCGTATCACTGACCCTATGTCAGAGGGGTGTCTGAAGTTGATCAAGGCTAATGTGGCGGCTTTGATTACTAATGCTAATGATCTGGTGGAAGCCATGAACTGGGCCCCTATAAAGGTTAAGGGCGCACCTGTTCAACGCGATTTGTTCCCAAGTCTGACGCCCAGTCAAGAGTGTCTTTGTGCTTTGTTGAGGGCGTCTGATGGATTGACAGTCAATCAGTTGGTTATAGCTTTGGATATGCCTTTCAGTGAAGTTGCAGCCGAACTTTTTGCACTCGAAGTGGATGGTGTGGTCCAGATGTATACCGGTGGTCTCTACCGACTTTTGTAGGGTGAAAAAAATTACATATACGATTAGAGGAATCTGTTGAAATTCAATAGGTTCCTTTCTTTTTTATCTACTAAATTTGACTTCTGAAAAATGGTCGGCGCTTTTTTGAAACAAAGTCTTATCTTTTTCAAAAAAGGTTAAGGTTTTTTCAAAAAAGGTCTTGACTTTTTCTTACTCCATTTTCTTGTTGGGTTTCAGGGGTAAGGAAACCCTTTGAAAATACCTCTTGTCGTGAAAAAAATGTGTACTTTTGCATCATAAAATCATACTATTATGTCGACTACATTTCAATATGATGTGATTGTGGTAGGTGCAGGGCACGCAGGATGCGAAGCTGCTGTTGCAGCGGCGCGTATGGGTGCGCGTACGTGTATCATCACCATGGATATGAACAAGATTGCGCAGATGAGCTGTAACCCTGCTATCGGCGGGATTGCCAAAGGCCAAATTGTGCGCGAGATCGATGCGCTGGGCGGATATACAGGTGTCGTGACAGATGCTTCGGCGATACAATTCCGTATGCTCAATCGCTCGAAGGGACCTGCGATGTGGAGCCCCCGTGCACAGTGTGACAGAATGCGCTTCATTCAGGAATGGAGAAAGGTGCTCGAGAATACCGAAAACCTCCATATTTGGCAAGATGAAGTGGCTGAAATCATCGTTGAACAGGGCAGAATCGTAGGCGTAGATACTGTTTGGGGTGCACGCTTTATGGCAGGTTCGGTAGTTATTACAGCTGGTACTTTCCTCAGGGGGTTGATGCACGTGGGTAAGAAACAGGTGCCTGGCGGTAGATGTTCTGAACCTGCAGCGTCGTTTTTGACCGAATCCATCACGAAATATGGCATTCGTAGTGCACGTATGAAGACAGGAACTCCTGTCCGTATTGACGCCCGTTCCGTACATTTTGACGAAATGGAGGTGCAGCCCGGAGAAAATGATTTTCATCGCTTTTCTTACGTGAGCGAATCGCGCCCATTACCTCAATTGACTTGTTGGACTTGCGCTACGAATGCAGAAGTTCACCGCATTTTGCAACAAGGTTTGCCCGATTCACCGCTATATAATGGCCAAATTCAAAGTATCGGTCCACGCTATTGCCCAAGTATCGAGACAAAGATTGTCACCTTCCCCGATCGCGACACACATCCCCTCTTTTTGGAACCAGAAGGACTCGATACAAACGAACTCTACTTGAACGGTTTTTCATCCTCTTTACCGATGGAAATCCAGCTCGAGGCGTTGAAAAAAATGCCATGTTTCCGCGATATTGTCGTATATCGCCCAGGATATGCCATCGAGTACGACTTCTTTGATCCGACTCAATTAAAGCATAGTCTTGAGTCCAAAATTGTAGATGGTTTGTTCTTTGCCGGACAAGTTAACGGTACCACCGGGTACGAGGAGGCGGCTGGACAAGGCCTCATTGCGGGTATAAATGCTGCCCTGAAATGTAGCGGTGGCGATACCTTTACACTCGGTCGTGACGAAGCCTATATCGGCGTATTAATCGATGATTTGGTAACAAAAGGCGTGGATGAACCTTATCGTATGTTTACGTCGCGCGCAGAATACCGCATACTCCTTCGTCAGGACAATGCAGATATGCGCCTTACTCCCTATGCAGAAAATCTTGGTATTGCTGATAATGATCGCTTACAACGCTTCCACACCAAAAAGCACAATATCGATAAAATCATAGATTTTTGTAAAAACTTCTCGATAAAAGCGCCTAAAATTAATCCTTTTATTGAGAGTGTTGGTAGTACGCCTTTGCGCAATGGATGCAAATTGTACGACCTCATAAATCGTCCACAAGTTACCCTTGACAATATTTCTACACAAATTCCGGCCTTCCGCGAACTCCTTAATACTATTCCACAAGACGCCGAGGAAACGATAGAAGCTGCCGAAATCGAGATAAAATATCACGGTTATATTTCACGCGAACGAGACCTGGCAGACAAGATGCAACGCCTCGAATCTATCAAAATACAGGGTAGATTTAATTACGAAGAGCTAACACAACTTTCTACTGAGGCACGTCAAAAACTCAGCGCTATCAATCCTGAGACATTAGCTCAAGCTAGCCGTATCCCAGGCGTTTCACCAAGTGATATAAGTGTGCTTTTAGTTTTACTAGGGCGATAATGAAAAAATGTTCCACGTGGAACAATGAAGTTTGACAAAATTAAAATTCAATAAGTTATGAATGAGAAACTGTTGTTGGAAAACCTGAGAAACATTCCTGATTTCCCAAAACCCGGTATTCAATTTAAGGATGTAAGTACTCTTTTTAAGAATCCTGCTTGCAACGAAGAAATGCTCAATGAGCTGGTACGTCTGTATCAAGACAAAGGTATCACAAAGGTGGTCGGCATTGAATCTCGCGGCTTTATAATGGGCGCAATGTTAGCTGCAAAATTAGGCGCAGGTTTTGTGCTTTGTCGCAAGCCTGGTAAATTGCCTGGCACAACTATTAAGGCATCTTATGCGAAAGAGTATGGTCTGGATTCTATCGAGATTCATTCCGATGCGATTACTTCTGATGACGTCGTTCTGATACACGATGATTTGTTGGCAACGGGAGGTTCGATGAATGCCGCTTATGATTTGGTGCAACTATTTCATCCGAAAGATGTTTTCATTAACTTTATCATCGAACTTCGTGTTGAAGGGTTGAAAGGGCGTGAGGCGCTTGGTGAAGACAAAAAGATTACTTCGCTACTCACTATTACAGAATAAAATTTTGGCACGACTCCTTGCTTTGGGGTGGTGCCAATTTTGTTTTTGCTCTATTCTAAAAAATATATTACCTTTGCGAGTGCATTCTATGTGGGATGCTGTTTTTAGAATAATAAGGAAAAATGTCATCTGCTGAACTGAAAAAATATTTGTCCGGGATCGTGAATAATTTGCCCGAGACCCCTGGTTGCTATCAATACTTGGATGGCGACGGGCAGGTGATATATGTCGGAAAGGCTAAGAACTTGAAGCGCCGAGTCGCTTCCTATTTTAATAAAGAACAGGTGAGCCGCAAGACAGCCCTGCTTGTGTCGAAAATATGTGACATCAAATACGTCGTGGTTAAGACGGAGCAGGATGCGCTCCTGCTGGAAAATAATCTAATCAAACGCTACAAGCCACGCTACAACGTCTTGTTGAAAGATGATAAGACCTACCCTTCCATAGCCGTTACCAACGAATATTTGCCACGTATCTTCAAGACAAGACAGCGAGATCGCCGTGGTGCGACGTACTATGGTCCATTTTCACACCTACCGACGATGTATGCGCTCCTTGATCTCTGCAAAACATTGTATCATCCACGGCCTTGTCATCAAACGATGACTAAAGAGGGGGTGCTTTGTGGTAAATACGAGGTTTGTCTAGATTATCATATACATAATTGTGGTGGCCCCTGTGTAGGACGTCAGTCGCACGAGGAGTACATGAAAAATATTGAAGCCTGCAAGCAAATCCTGCGGGGTAACACCTCGGAAATAGCGGCTCAGATGAAAGCACAAATGCTCGCTTTGGCGGAGGAATTGCGCTTTGAAGAAGCACAAGTTATCAAGGAGAAATTGCAACTTATTCAGAATTTTCAATCAAAAAGCGAAGTGGTGTCGAACACCCTCCACAATATCGACGTATTCCATATTGAGAGCGAGGAAAAAGTCGCCTACATTAATTATCTGCATATCACCAACGGCTGCATCAATCAAGCCTTCACCTTCGAATATAAGAAACGCTTGGAAGAAACCGACGCGGAATTGCTCGCCCTCGGTATTGTTGAGATGCGAGAGCGCTATAAGAGTACGTCGCGTGAGATCATTGTGCCACTACCTGTAGATTTGCCTGAAGGATACGCCGTGCAGACGATACCGCAAAGGGGCGACAAGAAAGCCCTGCTTGACCTGTCGCGACTGAATGTGAAGCAGTATCGTTTTGATCGCTTGAAGCAGGCAGAAAAGCTCAATCTGGAGCAAAAAAGTGTGCGCCTGATGAAAGAAATCCAGACCGATTTGGGATTGGAAAAGTTGCCCATGCGCATAGAGCTTTTCGACAATTCCAATATATCGGGCGAGGACGCAGTAGCCGCTTGCGTAGTCTTCGAAAAGTTGAAGCCGAAGAAATCAGAATACAGAAAATATCACATCCGCGAGGTCTGCGGTCCCGACGATTACGCTTCGATGCGCGAGGTCGTTCGTCGCCGTTACACACGTTTGATGGAGGAGGGCGCTCCCCTACCCGACTTGATAATAGCCGACGGCGGCAAGGGACAGATGGCAGTTATTCGCGAAGTTGTCCTGGGTGAATTGGGACTGTCTATACCCATCGCTGGACTAGCCAAGGATGGGCGTCACCGCACCCGTGAGATGTTGTTCGGCGAGCCAGTGTGCAGCGTCGGTGTCAAGCCCGGCGGCGAATTGTTTCACCTGTTGACACGCATGCAGGACGAGGTGCATCGCTTTGCAATAACCTTCCACCGTCAGCAGCGTAGCAAGCGACAAACGGCGTCTGAACTGGATGCTATTCCGGGTGTTGGAGAAAAGACTAAATCTTTGCTAATCAAACACATCGGTAGTGTAAAGCGTGTGAAATCGGCACAAAAAACTGATTTGCAGGCGCTTCTGGGAAAGGTGAAGGGGGAGAAACTCTACGAAAACTTGCATCCTGGCGATGCTCAAATAGATAATTAAACGTATATTTGCAGAAAAACATGAGAACCGTCATACAACGCGTACGCCACGCCTCGGTCACAATAGAGGGTCGGGTGAAATCTGAAATAGGTCAAGGCCTCTTGATTTTGGTCGGCGTAGAGGATAGCGATACCCAGGAAGATGTCAACTGGTTGGCTCAGAAAATAGCGGCGCTCCGTATCTTCGACGATGCAGAAGGAGTGATGAATCTGAGTCTGTCTGACATCGGCGGCGAGGCCCTTGTGGTCAGTCAGTTCACCCTTTGGGCTTCCTACAAGAAGGGTAATCGTCCGTCCTATATTCGTGCATCTCGTCCCGACAAGGCGATACCTATGTACGAAGCCTTCTGTGCGCGCTTGTCCGAGGTCTTGGGCCGTCCTGTCGGCACTGGGGAATTTGGCGCAGATATGAAGGTAGAACTGCTCAACGACGGACCTGTGACAATCTGCATGGATACGCATAACAAGGAATAGAGGGAGATGGCGCAAGCAGGAATGGCCGAAAGGTGGTTTTTAAGCCTTTTTAGAGCGAATAATGCGTGTAGATGATAAAATCCCTATCCAAAAGAAAATAAACCGAAATATCAAAGTATATGACCCTGGATGAAGCACAACAAGCCGTAGATACGTGGATCAAAACCTACGGCGTGAGATATTTCAGCGAATTGACAAATATGGCCTGTCTGACCGAGGAGGTGGGCGAGTTGGCACGCATTATCGCACGTCAATACGGCGATCAATCCTTCAAGGCGGGCGAAAAAGCTGACCTTTCCGAGGAGATGGCAGACGTGTTGTGGGTGCTCATTTGCCTGGCCAATCAGACGGGTATCAACCTAACCGAAGCCTTAGAAAAGAGTCTGGAGAAAAAGACTAAGCGCGACGCTACACGCCACCTGGAGAACGAGAAACTGAGGTAAATCCTGGGGATATTCAGGCTGGAAATTTGCGCATTTAGTAAGAGAAAATCAGTCAACAAGAAAGGTTGCTGTACAATATGCTAAGCGTGTTGAAGGCATCGTCAAGTTGGTGGTGCACGTCAATACATCCCCTTGAAGTTGTTTGCAGTAAATGTTATGCGCTAAAGGACGTTTCTATCTCCTGCAAAGGGCTTGAAATCATCACTGCCCTACCCTACTTTGAAACATTCAAAACAGTAAAAATAGTCAACAAATAAACGATAAAAATTATGGAAACAAATTGCCACGAACATGGTGCTTGCGATCGCTACAGCAAGCTATTCAGCGAGTACAACGTACATCTGAATGACGAAAAGGTGAGTGCTGAAGTAGCCCACCTGATCGAGAAGAATCGCGATAAGTACGACACGCCCGAAGTGCTCAACACTTTGCTCGGCACAGTGGAATTGACTACACTCCAAGTGACCGATTCGCAAGAAAGTGTATTGAAGTTTGTCGAAAAGGTAAACAAATTCGCCGACGCACACCCCGAATTGCCACATTTGGCTACGGTTTGTGTATACCCCAACTTTGCAAAAATCGTGAGCGAAAGCCTCGAGGCAGACAAGGTTGAGATTGCTTGCGTCAGCGGTGGTTTTCCCTCGTCACAGACCTTCCTGGAAATCAAAACTACCGAGACCGCGCTCGCTATCCACGACGGCGCTACGGAAATTGATATGGTGCTGAGCGTAGGTACCTTCCTGAGCGGCGACTACGAGACTTGTGCCGACGAAATTGCTGAATTGAAGGCTGTATGCGGCGAACGTGCGTTGAAGGTGATCCTGGAAACCGGTGCTTTGCAAAGCGCAGAGTTGATCAAGAAAGCATCGCTGCTCTCGATCTACGCCGGCGCAGATTTCATCAAGACTTCTACGGGCAAAATCAGTATCGCTGCGACACCAGAAGCCGCTTACGTGATGTGTCAAACTATCAAGGAGTACCACGCTAAGACCGGCACGTGGATCGGTTTTAAGGCAGCGGGCGGCATTTCTACGGTGAAGGACGCTGTGGACTACTACACCATCGTGTGCGAACTGCTGGGCGAAGACTATATCAAGGCGGGCCTCTTCCGCATCGGTACAAGCCGCTTGGCCAACCTCTTGGTGCAAGCTATTACCGGCACAGATGAAAAGCCATTCTAAGGGTCGAAAATAGCCTTTCTGATAAAACAAAAATCGCATCCGCTATGCTGTGTAGTGGATGCGATTTTTTATGCTGTAGATTTTACTTTTTGGTCTTGATAAAAGGGGGACAAAAAACTTTGCGCCGTCTCGTTGAAAAAAGGTCTAATGTTTTTTAAAAAAAGTCTTATGTTTTTTGGAAAAGGTCAAGGTTTTTTTCAACAAGGTCTAACCTTTTTTTCGCAGAGTTTTTTTTGCCTTTCAGCAACATAGATTGTAGGTCAAAAATCTCGACCGATCACGTAGTTCAAGTACCCTTTCAGTGCTTCGCTCACCGCTGCGTTTTTGAACGCTGCGAGACATGCTTCTGCTCGTTTGCGATATTCCTCCATCACAGTTTGAGCGTATTCGATACCGCCGCCTGCTATGGCGATTTGCACCATGCGTCGGATGTCCTCGGTCGACGCTTTGCCCGCTTTGATGTCGGTTGCCAGTTGCAGGGTCTCGGCGTCTTGCGTATTCCTGAGTACATATAGCACCGGCAAGGTCAACTTTCCCTCCGCCATATCGTTGCCTGTGGGTTTGCCGATTTTGGGGTCGTCGTAGTAGTCGAAGATATCGTCGCGGATCTGGAAGCAGATGCCGATGTATTTACCAAAATCGCGCGCCATCTGGATGAAATCCTCGTCGGCGCCTGCGGTGCGCGCTCCCAGTTCGGCACAAGCCATAAAGAGTGCTGCCGTCTTGTGCTCGATTACCTTGAAATATGCCTCTTCCGAAGCCTCTTCTCTGCGAATATTCGCCAACTGGAATACTTCACCCTCCGACAGTGTAGCGCCCAGGCGGGCAATAATTTCTACGCATTCCAACGACCCTGTCTTGGCTGCTTGTTGCAGCGCCAGTGACAGGATATAGTCGCCCACCAGCACAGCTACTTCGTTGCCGAATATTTGGTTGGCCGACGCCTGACCGCGGCGTTCGTCGCTATCGTCCACCACATCGTCGTGCACCAGGCTGGCTGTGTGCAGCAATTCCAGTGTGATCGCCGCGCGCAGAGTCTCTAGCTTGATAGCGCCCAGTTCGCGCGCCACCAGCAGGGTGAGCAGCGGGCGCATCATCTTGCCTTTGCGGGTACGAATGTGTCCGAGCACCTGTCCCAGATAGTCATCATCGTGGGTCAGAGCTTCGGCAAACAATGCTTGATATTGTTGCAATTCCGCGGCTACGGGTTGGCGTAGAATGTCGAGTTTATTCATCGGAGTTAACATTTTAAGCGACAAAAGTACGAAAATATCAGCAGAGTTTGGAAACTTTTGCGTATTTTTACAGATGATTCTGAAAAATCGTATGGAAAAATTATATTTACTCGACGCTTACGCACTGATTTATCGTGCTTATTATGCCCTGATTCGTACCCCACGAATTAATTCGAAAGGGATGAATACTTCGGCAGTATTTGGATTTGTCAACACCCTTGAGGAACTGTTGAAAAAGGAAAATCCCGACTACATCGCAGTAGCCTTTGACCCCGCCGGACCTACCTTCCGCCACGACGCCTACCCCGAATACAAGGCGCAGCGTGAGGCTACGCCCGAGGATATCAAACTGAGTGTACCCATCATCAAGGACGTGCTGGCAGCATACAACATCCCCATCGTCGAACAACCCGGATTCGAGGCCGACGACGTGATCGGCACGCTGGCCAAGCAGGCTGCCGCACAAGGCCTGCAGGTGTCGATGATCACACCCGACAAGGACTATGCACAACTCGTAGGCAACGGCATCCGTATGTGCCGCCCCGGACATGGCAGCCAAGGGATGGAAATCCTGGGGCCCGACGAAGTGTGTGCGAAATACGGCATCACAGATCCGAGCCAAGTGATTGACCTGCTCGCACTGATGGGTGATGCTGCCGACAATATACCTGGGTGCCCGGGGGTCGGAGAAAAGACGGCAGTGAAGTTGATCGCAGAGTTTGGCAGCGTAGAGAATCTAACCGCCAGCGTGGATCAGTTGAAAGGCGCTCTGAAGAAAAAGGTAGAAGAGAACGTCGAAAAGATACATTTCTCAAAGTTTCTGACTACGATCAAAACCGATGTGCCCATCACCCTTGACCTGGAAAAAATGAAGCGACTCCCTATCGACGAGGTGGCTTTGCGCCGAATATTCGAAGAGTTGGAGTTTCGCAATTTGGCCGCACGCATTTTGGGCGGCACGGCTGCTGGTGCACAGGGCACGGCGACTTCGGCTGCTGGTGCGACGGGTAGTGCCGCTGGTGCTTCTGCTGGTCGCGCGAAAACCTCTGCTCGCAAGAATTCTGCGCCTGCTGAACCCTCTTTGTTTGGCGATTTTTTTGCCGAGGAACCGACAGAATTTTTTCAGACGAATCTTTCGACACTAAAAGACGTGCCCCACGACTATCATCTCGTTGAAAAAGAGGAAGAACGCCAGGAATTGTGTGCATTTTTATTGACAAAATCAGAAGTTGCATTTGACACCGAGACGACTTCGACAGATGCTCTCGACGCCAAACTGGTCGGTATGAGTTTTGCCGTAGAGGGCGGACGTGCCTGGTACGTTGCCGTGCCACAGGACTTTGATGAAGCGCGCAGGATAGTAGACCTGTTTCGCCCCGTCCTTGAGAGCGACACAATTATGCTGGTCGGACAAAATCTGAAGTACGACCTCAACGTGCTGGTGAAGTACGGCGTGGAACTCAGAGCACCGCTGTTCGACACGATGTTAGCCCATTATGTCATTCAGCCCGAACTGCGTCACAATTTGGACTATCTGGCTGAAATTTATCTGAAATATCAAACCATCTCCATCGAGGAATTGATCGGCGCCAAGGGACGAAAGCAGAAGAATATGGCGGACCTTTTGCCACAGGATGTTTGCGACTATGCCTGCGAGGACGCCGACGTGGCACTACGCCTGAAACCTTTGTTGGAAAAGGAAATGCACGAGAACGGACAGGAGGTGTTGTTCCGCGAAACCGAGATGCCCTTGATGCCCGTCCTGGCCAAAATGGAACGCCACGGCGTACGTCTGGACACAGAGGCTTTGGCAGAAAGTAGCAGGATACTCAACGAGCGTCTGCTCCGTATCGAAGAAGAAATTTATGCACACGCTGGTCACCCCTTCACTATATCTTCGCCACGCCAGGTGGGAGAAGTGCTCTACGGCGAGTTGAAATTGGTGGAAAAAGTCAAGAAGACCAAGAGCGGACAATACTCTACCGACGAAGCCACACTTGATGCAATGCGTAGCAAGCACCCCATCGTAGGCAGTATCCTGGAGTATCGTGGACTGCGCAAGTTGATCAGTACCTACGTCGAAGCGTTGCCGCAAATGTTGAGCCCAGTGGATGGCAATTTGCACTCGTCTTTCAACCAAAGTGTCACGGCTACGGGCCGCTTGTCGTCGAGCAATCCCAACTTGCAGAATATCCCTGTGCGCGGAGAGGACGGCCGCGAAATGCGCCGCGCTTTTGTACCCGACGAGGGTAGCGTGTTCTTGTCGGCAGACTACTCGCAAATCGAACTCCGTCTGATGGCGCACCTCAGTGGCGACGAGAACTTGATACGCGACTTTGTCGAGGGAAAAGATATCCACGCTGCCACCGCCGCACGTATCTTCAAAAAGCCACTGGAAGAAGTGGATCGCGACGAGCGTCGTAAGGCGAAGACAGCCAACTTCGGCATTATCTACGGCATCTCCGCCTTCGGGCTGGCAGAGCGGATGGAGGTGAGCCGAAGCGAGGCAAAATCCCTTATCGAGAACTATTTCGCCACCTATCCCAGAGTGCGCGAATATATAGATGAATGCGTAGAAAAAGCACGTCAGACGGGTTACATCGAAACCCTGCTGGGCCGTCGCCGATACCTGGCAGATATCAATTCGCGCAACGCCGTGGTGCGTGGATACGCCGAGCGCAACGCCGTCAATGCACCTATTCAGGGCACAGCCGCCGACATTATCAAAATCGCTATGATACGCATCGATCAGCGTCTGACGGCCGAGGGACTGCATGCCAAGATGATCCTGCAGGTGCACGACGAATTGAACTTCTCCGTACCCCGCGAAGAACTGGAACAAGTGCGCCAAATCGTAGTCCAGGAGATGGAAAATGCCTGCGCCTTGTCCGTGCCACTGGTGGCTGAATGTGGTGTGGGAGACAACTGGCTCGAGGCGCATTGATAGCCCCTGTCGTGTCGCTATGAGACTTGAAACAAAGGAGTAGAATTAGTCTGAAAACAAAGTAAGATCTCCATGGAATATATGCACATCGTGAGCCGCATGCTGATGATATTCGGCGTCGTGCTGGTAGGTTATTTTTCGGCCAAGCGTGGTATTTGGGCACACGAGTTAAACAAAGCGATGTCGGTGTTTGTGCTCAATGTCACAGCCCCCTTGCTCATCCTCTCTTCGGTCATGGGCGAGGGCCCCGGCTTCACACCTGCTGAGGTGGGGCAGTTGGTTTGGGTGTCGCTGCTCAACTATGCCATCCTGCTAGGCGGAGCTTATGCCGTTTCGGCGATTTGGAAATTGGATACATATAGACGCGGTTTGCTGCGCTTCATGCTTTCTTTCGGCAATGTAGCGTTCATTGGTTTCCCCGTGCTGATGTCTTTGTTTGGCGACCGAGCCGTGTTCTACGGCGCCGTACTGATTATCCCCTTCAACGTACTGATCTTCACCATAGGCGACGAATTTATCTCCGGCACAGGCAGTTTGCGTCGCGCTTTCCGCCCCAAACTGATGCTGTCCCCTTGTGTCGTCGCCTCGCTCCTGGCCATCGTGTTTGCACTGTTTGACATCCCCACCCCACCCGTTATGGGCGAGTGGTGTCACCTAATTGGCGATATGACCATCCCTTGCGCCCTGCTCATCATCGGTTCGAGCCTGAGCCGCATCCCCCTGCGCGCCATGGTGGGCAATCGCTTCGTCTTCACCATAGCAGCCCTGCGTCTGTTGCTCGTACCGATGCTGGTCCTGACCGTACTGCGCCTGTTGCCTGTCGACCCCCTCGTAGCCAATGCAGCAACCATCCTGACCGGTATGCCTGTGGCCGCCAACGGCATCATGTTTTGCTATCGTTATGGCAAGGACGAACGCCTCATGGCGCAAGGCATCTTCATCACTACCCTACTCTCCATTTTCACCATCCCATTGCTCACGCTTTTGTTGTAGTTTTGGGGTAAAATATTGCCTGTTTTTGTGGGTGGAAAAGTAAGAAACTCCCCCACCCTATTAAGGCTTGATAAAAAACAAACCAAGGTCCTGAAAAAAAGTCAAGACCTTGTTGAAATTTCGCGACGTCTCGTTTAAAAAAAGTCTAATGTTTTTCAAAAAAGGTCTAGGTTTTTTCTGACGAGGCGTCGCGAAATTTTTTTGCTCCTTTTTACAGGATTTTTTCCCTTACCCATTGCCCTTATG
>JAGKTZ010000088.1 GCA_021153165.1 Prevotellaceae bacterium | reverse complement strand
GTCTCTGAGGCCTTAGGGTCATTAGAGACCTTAGAGGCATTAGGGGTCTTAGAGGCTTTACTTTGCTTTTGATCATCTGCTTTTTGTTCAGATGTGGTGCTTTTTCCTTTTCCCTTTTGTTTTGGGTTTTCTTTAGGCTTTTCTGTAAACTTACTACCCAGATTTCGTCCAGCAGGATTTGACGTGCTATGGCTGACTTTGACATTAGACTCCTCTTCAATGACATTTTCCTCGTTATCGACCACCTCTTCATCTTGCAGAATGGTGTCTGCTGACTGCTCTATTTGATGAGCTGGGGGAGTCACTTCTTCCTCTCCGCCCAACATGCTGCATGCGCCCCAGATGAGCAGAGTGATGGCTGCGCCTATCACAGCGCCGAGGACTATCCATGGCAGGCGAATCATCCACGATGGATTGAAGTTCAATTTGTTTCTGCCAGCACCGATTTTGCCTTTTGCCAGGGTGTAGCCTTTGAGGGGCGAACCCTTGAGTTGGCGTGCGGTGGCGATGGTAAGCACGGCGTCGTTCAGTTGGCGGTCGCCGTCGTACATTGGGATGACAAATTCGTAGACGTTGCCCTTCTTCTTCAGCAAGATGTTCATCTTGTGCTGCAGTGCCACGCCGTCCTTTTTGTAGTCGGCATATCCTGGTGCGGTGATGAGCAGTGTGACGCCTCGGTGCACGGCCTCTTCTGCCACGCCCATATCATCGCCTATCATTTTCTTTTGGTTGATATGGATGTCGGCGTTGGTGATTTCTCGGCCCTTATCGTCGGTGATGTAGAACATGGATCGCTTCACGCATATCAAGCATTCGGCAGGCGTGAATTGCAGTGCTTGCGCATACCTATTGTCCTGAGTGGCTACGAGGGTCTTGGCTATGGGGCGATAACCCTTCTTGCACCAAAAGACCTCGATCGTTTGTCCCTGCATCATCTCGACGGGACGATCGAAGGGCACGTATTTGTTTTGCACCAGGAAGTTGAGTTGGAATCCATTCACGGGCGCCAGGGGCTGTATGGTACAGATACGCTTGGGCTCGAAATTGAACACGAGGTTAGAACTGATCCTGATGTCCAATGCTTGATCTACGAAGAAGACACCTCTGCAATGGCCATACTCCTGCTGAATGATGGCATTGCCCATCAGTTCGTGCAGATTGTAGTCGCCGCCATAATATCTGATGGCAAATGGTGCATCGCTCTTGGAAACGAGGCTGCTGGTGGCAGATAAGAGCGCATTGTTGGTGCCATATTCGTGGCTGAATAGGAGTTCGAGCTTTTCAAAGTCTGTACCGTTCTTTTCCGAAATCGCTTCTCCCACGCCCTGCATGATGCGTATCATCTCGACGTTGGAGATGTCGATATTGGCGGGGAAGTGTATCCATGCGGCAGTATTGTCGAAAGAGCGTCCGCTGCCCTGAGGGCGTGCTTTGATCACACTTATCAAATAGCCAGCCGCGCCGAGAAATTTTGCCAAGTAAACGATGTGTTCCGTCTCGTCAAAGTTTGACAATTCCTTGATGGTAGAACGTGCGTCTGCTGCATAGCGTGCCCACGATTCGCTCTTGTTGATGGCATAGGCTTCGGATTCGCCGCCATTAGTTATCTTTAATACAAATCCTAATTTCATATCTTCGATTCTTCGTTGTTGATTTCTTTATTATTTGCTAAACACTTTTTGCAACCAGCCGCGCTTGCCAGAACGATAGCTGACTGTGCTGTTGATGATACGCTTCACGATATTTTCGGCAGGGCGTGGGTCAAATTTACAATAGTTCTGGAAGCAAACTTCACCCAGCGAGAATGCCACCTTTTCGACTCGTCCGCCGTTGATCTCGCACTTCTCGCAGATGTCCTGCAGACCATGATAGAAGCCTCGATAGTGCTCCTCGATATAGTTGGATAGCATCTCTCTGCTTACATTCTTGGCGCGGTCGGCCTTGGTGATCATGATATAGATCTGATCGGTGTCCTTTTCGAAAATGCCAGTATTCTTGATATAGTCCACAGCACCCTCGAGATACACGCGTTGGGGCAGGCCTTCGTACAAACGATCTTCGGCGCCATATTCCAGGACGAAGAAGTGCATTTTGCGGTTGGTCGAGCGGTTGTCGACGAGCACCTTGGTCATCGTGTCGAGCATGATTTCGTCGGTATCGGTCATGGGATCGCCTGCACTATATTTGAACATGCAGCGCATCAATTCGCCCGCCATATCGATACAGGTGATGGGATGTATCTTTCGCTCGTTGTCGATCAGATCAAATCCCATTTCGTAGAACGAGTCGACCGAGGTACCTTCCATCAATGTGCCGACTTCGCCCTCTTGAAACAGATTGATCAGCCTCTTCATATAACCATAGCCCTGGGACTCGGTGTCGGGGTCAAGGTGAAAGGCGACCTTGCCTGCTGCTGCAACGCTCAATATGCCGCCGAGGGCACAACTTTTGCCCGACGAGGGGATGCCCCAGAAGTAGATTTCTGTGGATTGCTTGTTGATCCTCTCCAAGCGTTCGGGCACGGAAAAGGAGTGGGTGGCGTCGCCGTTGTACATCTTTTGGATGAAGCAGCGATCGATATTGATGCTTAGCAGATCGGCAATGCTCAGTGTGCCCCCTTCGATGAGGCGCATCACTACGCCGGCGCTCAGCAGATTGTGATCCTCGTCCAACTTTCTGAGAAACTCGCCCTTGGTGATATTCTTCTCGTTCAGGAAGCGATTGATCGTGTCGATGATATTGTTGTCCTTCTGTGCGGGCGTCAACGTGCGGTCCGTTTGGTACTGACGAATCTGTGCGATCAGTGTGTCCACATCCACCCCCATGATCTCGTCGAGCAGGAAACTGTCGACCAACTTGATGGCTTCGTCCAAATGTTCGCTCTGAGGGTGCTCGCTGATGAATTTTCTCAGCGAGTTGGGATCTTTCTTGTCGACCATTAGCCAGGCATTTTCTGCCAGCGTGCCGAAGTATTGGTGCTGGATAGCATTTTCCAAATCAGCCTTCAACGCACGAGCCTGTTTGCGAAACTCTCCGTCGGGATGCTCCCTCAAATACTTGTTGATCGCCTCGATGGTATTGGCACTGCGGGCTTCATTCCAATCCTTCAGGTCGTCGCTGTTGACCAGGCGAAGGATGTCGGCGCGCTTCTCGGCTGGCAACTTGTCGTCGGAGAGGGTGTCGAGATCGGCCATGGTGATGATTCCTGCACTAATATTGCGAACCAAATCGACCACGCTGTATGTCTCGATATTATCTAAGATTAAACTTTTGTCAAACATTTCTATCTTCTATTTATGTCTATTGTGGGCATGCCCCATATTGATTGGGATATTCATCTCCCTTTATGAAAAATAGGGCGTAAACGAAAAACGGAATCAGCATATACCATCCAGAATAGTTGGCGTCGTGGCAACGTTTGCATCCCTCTGCCAAAGAGAACCAAGAGGAGACGAAGACGATAGACAAAGTTAACACTGACCAGAGCACTAAGGCGAGCCCCTCAAAGACGGGGATGAAGTAGAGCAAGAGAAATAGTATAGAGGAAACAACGATATTGATAAGGTAGGCCAAAAAATACTCGGTGCGATTGATGCGTCCACGGAACGAGAAGCATCGGCTAAACATCTTGGGCCCCTCTTCGTTTGTGTTGTAATATGCCGACTCGTTGTTTCCGTATGGTGGCTCAGGGGTCGATGCTTGTGGTGCCGCAGGAGGAACAAAGGGCGGACCTGATATTGGCGTAGTACTAGGCTGCGGTGTGGCGCCGAACACTTCGATCAACGGGTCGGCAGATCCGTACGACACAGGCTGCCCTGAGGCCCACGTTTGTTGTTCTGCAGAATTCGAGGTATAAGCAGGCGCCGAGGTGTAGTGTGGTGTCGATGTGACAGGAGGGATTGGTGCCTGCGAGGTGACAGGTGGCACCACCGACGATGGCTCTGCCATCTTTATTGGAGCTGGTGTTGCCTCGCTCTGATTGATCTCTGCTTGTGGCTCGCTTTGTTCCAACAGGGCTTTTACCTCTCTCTTGACCAAGGGGGTGAATTGTCCACCAGAGTATTTTCCCAGTTCATAGAGCGTCACTTCGCCCGCCTTGACTGCATCAGCAATTTCTTTGGGCGAGTAGTCTCGGAGATTTGCCAATAGTTCTTTCTTTGAAGCCATTTCTTTAGTCTTTTTTTGTCAATTCTGCTTTGTCGGCGTCTGTTGAGAAGAGCGCTTTGTAAGGATCAGAAAGCCCCTCCGTAGATGTCGTCGTCGTCCGAACCAAGCGATGCTTGATTGGGCGGAGTGACGGTGTTGGGAGACGAAGTGGGGGTGGACGAAGCAAAGAAATCGTCGTCCATATTGTCGTCTTTTGACGCTTTTTTTCTTTTGGGCAAAAGCGAGTAGACACCTTGTGCACGGGTATTGCGCTGTTGCAAAAGATAGGGGACGATCAGCATGCAGAACAGCAGGATACCCGTCCATACCGTATGGATGCTGAGCGTACGAGTTTCGGTATATATATTTTGAAATACAGTCATATCCTTTTTCACCATAGCCGCCGTTTTCTTGTCGGGATCAAACGGAGCAACACCATCGGGCTCGTTGCTCAATACGGGCTTTGATTCAGCATACAGCCGATCATTCCACCCCTCGATAGCATCCGATATTTTCTGCACATTACCCATGATGAAAGCATTCCATACGCTGGGATTGTTTGAAGCCTCGTCAATCCATGCCAGCGCCGAAATCTTCAGGCTGTCCATATTTTGCGACAGCAGTTGCAACTTCAATGTTTCGACATAATTGTCCTTAGTCTGCACATCATTGTAGCCGGTAAATCCTGCTGCACTGTAGGCGTTATGATTTGTTGCTTCGTTGGCCAATACTGCCGTCAGATGTTTTTCATAGTTCTGCACACGCGCTTTGGCATAGGTGTCGTATTTCACAAACATACCCTTAGATTCCTTCACGACTTCGGCAAATCGCTGTTCGATGAGTTCGCGTTGAGCATGTACTGCCCAAAAGTGATTGTAGGGAAACATTGCCCATACAAAAGCAATTGGAGCAAGCGCCATCAAGACTCTCTCTACGACGAGAGAGCGGGCGAAGCGTTCCTCCGTACCCTTATACACCTGTGCGCCGATGAAGGTGCCGAGCAGCAAAACATCTATCAGGCAGACCTTCATTATAGAGCGTCCGAAACTGCCACCATTGCTGTAGAAGTCGCCCATAAAGACGACGTAACTGATAAAGATGAGTGCAACGAATGCGATGATATGACCCCACGAGAACTTCAGGGTTGCATTCCACGAGTGCATGTTGTTTTCCATTGATATTGCTTACTTTTTTTTATATTGTATTCTTCTGCAAAGGTAGGTCTATTGCACCTCCCCCTCTTGCATCAAAAAACACGGCTTATTATCCACGCAAAAGTATAAAAAAATATATAAACGAAAGTACAAATAGGGCGATTTCTTAAAATAACGTTAAGTTTGCCATAGCAGACAAAAAATCTCACGCAAATCTGGGGAATCTATAAAATTTATTCTAAAAAAGGATTCTTAGATTCTATAGATTGGCGTGAGACTACTTATATTCAGGCGTGAAGTTGTCAAAACAACACTTTCCATTCTTCGCCCACCTTTCTCATCTTTATTAACGTGAGTTCGGTATAAGCTCTATGTTATTTAATCCATGACGGCGAATCTCTCAAAGGATGATGATAAAAAAAGTCTTACCTTTTTTAAATTTTGCGACGTCTCGTTGA
>JAGKTZ010000034.1 GCA_021153165.1 Prevotellaceae bacterium | reverse complement strand
CAATTATATATATTATAAAATGAAGGTAAAGGAATTTCTTAAGAATTTGTTCAGCCCATTGATGATGCTGAATTGTTTGGGAATGATAGCCGTATCAGTTTTGCTGTGTTTTGGTTTATTCTATGGTTTGGACGTATATACTGATCATGGCGAGGAAATAGAAGTGCCCGATTTGTATGGTCAGAATATTGAAGTAGCTAAGAAGAAACTGGAATCTATAGGCTTGGACTATCTCATTATTGGCAAGGCTTATCGTGAGAAAGTACCTGATAGAGCAGTTATCATCCAGTCTGTAGCAGCTGGCGAAAAAGTGAAAGCTGGTCGCGTGATTGAACTTTTTATCAATACGTTGACACCTACGATCGAAATCCCTGATGGCATCATCGGCAACTGTACTTTGATGGAAGCAAGGACTATCTTGACCAATATCGGGTTTAAGCTTGCACCAATAGAATATGTCAAAGGCGAAGCTAAGGATTGGGTGCTTCAAATCAAAAGTCGTGGCAAGGTGCTCAAGGGTGGTGATAAGGTTTCTGCCAAGTCGCCCCTGGTGCTAGTCGTTAGTGATGGATCATTGATGGAGACATTCACTGGTACAGATAGTTTCTTCAATGAATACATAGACACGACAGATGTCGAAAGGGCTGGTCAAATGGACTACAATGACTTGGAAATACACGACGAATTCCTCGAATAAGAACAAAAAAGTCTGTTCTCGCGCGATGACGAATAAATAGCTTGATGGGTCAATAGGTTCAAGGCTCAACTTCGTTTATAGGACGTGTAACGTTTAGAAGAAAAAGGTATGAAAAATATATCGATGTCCTCGCATACCACTACATTTGTATCAGAACTCCCTATGGCAGATGCGCAGGGTGAAATTGGTGTGAGTGAAGATATTGAACTCGATGAAATGGATGAAAGTGCTCAGCTTTATGAGCACTTTCGTGTTGTCGCAGACAAGGGTCAGCAACTCGTACGTATTGATAAATTCTTGCTGGACCACCTGCCCGACACATCACGCAACAGACTACAGGCAGCAGCCAAGGCGGGTTATCTGCACGTCAACGATGTGCCGGTGAAAAGCAACTATCGCGTGAAACCAGGTGACGTGGTGACGCTGAAACTGGACCGACCCAGATACGAAAATACCATTATCCCCGAAGAGATTCCCCTGGATATTGTCTACGAAGACGACGACCTGATCGTGATCAACAAACCTGCGGGATTGGTGGTACACCCTGGTTGCGGCAACTATACGGGCACTTTGGTCAATGCCATTGCCTGGCACCTGCGGGATAATCCCGACTACGACCCCAACGACCCTACGATAGGATTGGTGCACCGCATAGACAAGGATACCTCCGGACTATTGGTTGTGGCCAAGACACCCGATGCCAAGACCAAACTCTGCGAACAATTCTTCAACAAGACGACACGACGTAAGTACAACGCACTTGTGTGGAGCAATTTCCAGGAAGACAGTGGACGTATCGAGGGAAATATTGCACGCAACCCTAAGGATCGGATGCAAATGGCAGTCTTTCCGCCTGATTCCGAAATTGGAAAATCTGCTGTCACACACTATCGGGTATTGGAACGTTTTGGCTATGTCACGTTGGTAGAATGTGTCCTTGAAACGGGACGTACTCACCAGATTCGTGCACACATGAAGCACATCGGACATCCGCTCTTCAACGACGAACGCTATGGTGGCGAGCAAATACTTCGCGGCAATACATCGGGACATTATGCCGCCTTTATCAAAAACTGCTTCTCGATCTGCCCACGTCAAGCCCTGCATGCTCTGACCTTGGGATTCAAACATCCACGTACAGGCGAAGAAATGGACTTCACCACACCAATAGCTCAGGATATGGAGGAAATGCTCGAGAAGTGGAGACGCTATGCTGCAGCAATGACGTAATGGGAGTTCGGTAAGACCTCGTCAGCATAAGTGCTCAGGAAATAAACTTAAGAATAGATCAAATAATACAAGATAAAACGAAACAAGCAATGAAGAAAACAATTGCAATAGTAGCCGGAGGAGATTCTTCGGAATATGGCGTGTCACTGCGCAGTGCTGAAGGAATTATGTCGTTTATGGATCATGAAAAATACGATTGCTTCGTAGTCGTGATGCATGGTGCAGAATGGTATGTACAATATAAGGACACCACTTGCCCAATTGATAAAAACGATTTCTCTTTCGTTGCTGAGGATGGACGTCATACATTCGATTTTGCATATATCACAATACATGGCACACCTGGCGAAGATGGTATCTTGCAAGGTTATTTTGACTTGATAGGTATGCCATATTCTACCAGCGGTGTGTTGGTAGAGGCCTTGACCTTCAATAAATTTGCGCTCAACAACTATCTGCGCGCTTATCCCGAACTCCATATCTCCGACTCGTTGCTGATTCGCAAGGGCGAAGTGTTGCCTTCCATCGAAAGTATGGTGGAAAGAGTGGGATTGCCTTGCTTCGTAAAGCCCAATGCCGGTGGCAGTAGTTTTGGCGTGACTAAGGTGAAAGAAGCCGACGAACTGGTGGCAGCGATAGAGAAAGCAATGTGCGAAAGCGACGAGGTGATGGTGGAACGTGAAATGGTGGGTACAGAAATCACTTGCGGTTGTTACAAGAAAGGCGAAGAAATCGTGACTTTCCCTATCACAGAAGTGGTGACAACACAGGAATTTTTCGATTACGATGCTAAATATAATGGCAAGGTAGAGGAAATCACTCCTGCACGTATTGCAGAAGAAACAGCACGTCGTGTATCAGAGACAACACGTCGCATCTATCAGGTGCTGGACTGCTATGGTATCATCCGCATCGACTATATCCTGTCGGGCGAGAAGGGTAATGAAGAAATCAATTTACTTGAAATAAACACTACCCCAGGTATGACAGTGACAAGCTTTATCCCGCAGCAAGTGCGCGCCGCTGGTTTGGATATCAAGGACGTGCTTTCTGATATTATCGAAGGTAAATTGAATTGATAAAGCGGAGAAAAATTTTTGTAACTACTCCGCTATAATATATATATCGGATAGCGCAGAATATAAACTTTATAAAACGAAAAACTATGAAAGTACCTGCTGAATTTGACGAAATCCGTCCATATAGTCCCGAGGAATTGCCCGAAGTTTTCAACGAACTCCTGGCAGACGAACAATTCATGCAAGTGGCTTTGTCTATGCTCGGTGGCATGCCAAAAGAGCAATTCAAAGCGGCGCTTCTGTCTTGTCAAACCAACCTTGAGGTGCAGAAGATGTTCTTCTATCCACTGTTGAAGCAACTCTTGGCAAAATGTAGCGCAGGTTGTGATATGAATACCGAGGCTTTGGCTGATAAGAACCAGCAGTACACTTTTATCTCCAACCACAGAGATATTGTGCTCGATTCAGCACTGCTCAGCGTCATGCTCGTTGATAATAATTTCCCCACTACTGTGGAAATTGCAATAGGTGACAATCTGTTGATTTATCCTTGGATCAAGAAGTTGGTACGTGTCAACAAATCTTTCATTGTGCAACGTTCGCTTTCGATGCGCGAAATGTTGGCAAGTAGTATGCGTATGAGCAAATACATGCACTTTGCTGTGCGTGAAAAGGGCGAAAATATCTGGATCGCACAACGTGAAGGCCGCGCCAAGGATAGTAATGACCGCACTCAGGAGTCTGTGCTCAAGATGATGGCAATGGGTGGCGAAGGTACTCCAGTAGAGCGCCTTTCTGCACTCAATATTGTACCATTGGCGATTTCGTACGAATTTGACCCTTGCGATTATCTCAAGGCAAAAGAGTTTCAGCAAAAGCGCGACAACCCTGAATTTAAGAAGAGCAAGCAAGACGATTTGCAAAACATGCAAACGGGTATTTTCGGTTACAAGGGACGTATTCATTACCATGCAGCACCTTGCATCAATGCATGGTTGCCCGAATTGGCTGATATGCCTAAGGCTGAATTTTTCACAGAAGTGGCTCGTCGCATAGACCAAGACATTCACCGCTCATACCAAATGTATCCCTGCAATTATGTAGCGGCAGATTTGCTCGAAGGTACGGCTAATCACGAGGCGAACTACACTGCTGAAGACAAGGCGGCGTTTGAAAAATACTTGGCAGAACGCATTGCAATGGTAGACCTGGAAAACAAGGATGAAGCCTTCTTGCGCGAGTCAATACTCAAGATGTATGCCAATCCTTTGTACAATCAACTGGCTGCTAAATGAGACGACTTTTGCTGCTCATAAGCATTTTGTTCCTCTTGTTCACTTCTTGCGAAAAAGAACAAGAACCCTTGCCTTCCTACATCGAAGGTTTGGTGGAATTGCATGCTGATCCGAGCGGCACATTGCGCACCCTTATCACAGAGCAAGGTACTTCGTACGGTTTGCTCAATCCCCAAAGTGGATATATCTCAAATGCTGTGTATCGCGCCTATACCATTTATACGATAAGCAGTAGTGGTGCGGCACTCTATCAGTTGGGCATTGTTCCCTCTAATGCGCCTATGCCAATGTTGGCAGGGGTAGTGAGGCAGGATCCGGTGGAGTTGATTTCGCTGTGGAAGACACAGAGTCGTTGGCTCAACGTACATGTCAGAATGCCTGCTGGCGAGGAGAAAAATGGACTCACATGGGGTTACATCTGCACCGAGGAGAAGGCAAATGCACTTGGCACTTACAAAATGTTGTACTTGACATTGGAAACCAAGATTCAGCAAGCGCCCTTTCTGTATAAGCAAGACTATTTCTCGTCCTGCCCACTAGCGTCATTCTCCAATCAACTGAGACGTGGAGTTGACTCTATCTGTGTAACGTTGAATACGAAAAAAGGTAAGGTGGAGCGAAAGTTCGTTTACTAACGCAAACTAACTCAAAAAGAAGACTTCGGGCCGTATAAATCAGACTTCTGCCAAGCAGCAAAAGACCGAGATTTAACAAACCAAGACCTCGTGAAAAAAAAGTCTAACCTTTTTTGAAAAAGGTCTAAGGAAATTTGAAAAAGGTCTAATGTTTTTTCAAGACACCAAGAATAAGAAAAATACCATTCAAATAAGATCGATATAACGTCATGAAAAAGATATTTCTTTCCTTAATCATTTTGATTGCAGCAAGTGCCTCGGCGCAGCAGGCAGTAGAGCGCAAGCAGCAGAATCTGTCGCGTTGGAACATCGGTACTGCCAACTATAGCGGCATCACTGCAATTGGCGACAATCGCTATGCTATCGTGAGCGACAAGGAACCTCAAGACGGTTTTTTCCTTTTCCAAATTCTGCAAGATGAGGTGACTGGTGACGTGATACACGTAGCAGTGGAGGGATTCAAGGGAAATCCTGACCCCAAATTAGATGAAAAAGGTTTAAGTATACGCGACACAGAGGGCATTGCCTACCTGCCACACACCAACACTTTGCTAATTAGTGGCGAGGGGGACCAGGCTATTCTGGAATATGCGATGGATGGCACATTGACTGGACGTAGTGTTGTCGTGCCAGGTATCTTTGCCCATGAAAATATTGTTCCCAACTACGGATTCGAGGCCCTGACCTACGATTCCGTGTCTCAAAAACTATGGACAGTCACCGAAAGTATGCTCAAAAAGGACGGCGTGGCAGCAGGTCCGAAGAATCCCAAGGGACAAAACTACCTGCGCTTGCAATGCTTCGATGCCGACTTACAACCCGTTGCCCAATACGCCTATCGTATGGACCGCGGCATGGATAACGACTTCGGCATGACCTATGCCTACGGCGTGCCGGCACTATGTGCTCTGCCCGATGGTCGTCTGTTGGTGCTGGAACGCGAAGCCAACGTCTCGAATGGTTATTTGAGTTCGGATGTATATTGCAAAGTCTTTATTGTTGACCCCAACAATGAGGAAGCGATTGACGGTTCAACGGACTTTAAAGAATTTGATCCGAATAAATTTATGACAAAGGAACTGATTGCTCGCTTTTCGACGAAGTTGAACCCCTTTGTTCATACTTGGGCCAATTACGAGGGCATGTGTTTAGGCCGCACGTTGGCAGATGGCCGTCAGACCGTACTTTTGATTAATGACTCTCAGAATGCTTTTGGCATAGGTCCTATTCGTCTGAAAGACTTTATCAAGGTTTTGATACTTGGTGAATGATTACACATTCCATCTCATGCCGATTAGAAATCTAATCTCTTTCGTGCACTTATATATATAATATAGTATCATGTTAGGTTGATTTCATAAGTGCAGAACAAACTGGCATAAGACGTTAATTTGATATTTCTAATGAAAAGATACTGGTTGCTCATCGTTTGTCTTTGGTTCGCTATCGGTGGTGTGAGCCTCTCTGCACGTTCTGTGACAGAACGTGTAGAACCTGTATCTATGGTGACACCCCAGACTACCGATGCTTATTCTTTCTCAAAGGGTGAAGCCGGAATCCCATTGGCTACCTTCTCAGATTCAAACCATCTTTATCGCATCCTGACCACTCGTCCTGGCAGGATATTGACGACATCTTATTTCCAACGCTGGGAAGCGAAATGGCATTGGTTTGTTTTTTCTCAACTTTCTTATTTCAAAAAAACTGTCTTTGCGTCATCCGAGCGGACGGCGCACTATCGGTTTTTTGTCTCATGTCACCGCTACGTTGTGGCTTTGAGGCATCTTCTTTGTTGAACTCACTATCTCTTATGACACGGATGCATTGGTGAAGGATTTCGATCATTCGAATATCTCTTTGCCTTCTTTGGCATCCTCTAATTAGCGTGCCCTTTTATCTACGATTGGGCAACAAACCCCGTATTTATTTATCAACTCAGAAACCTCCAGACAGGTTTCGCAATATTCAGCAAAGAAAATGTCCAATATTACTAAATTCGATATGGCGAGCCAAGTGCTTGCCCTCCCACTTATTCAATGCAAAAAGTCACTTTTTGGCAAAAGTTATTATTACGTGACTTCCGACAATAAGTTAAAAGCAAAAACTTACGATTATACACCGCAAGACGGCGAATGTTTGAAAAAAATCATAGAGGCACCACGTGCTCAACTCAACGATTTAGTGGAAAAATATGGCAAACTGCCCCAAGCAAATATTGGCAATTACCATTTGGAAATGTGCGCGGCAGCAGATGGTCGCTTCACGGCGCTACAATTGTTCCGCTTTGTCAACTATGAATATGCACCTGTGACAGATGTGTGTATTTACGAAGAGGCAGAATCATTACTCATCCAAAAACTTTTCTAACTATGACAGCACTAACTCTTACTATCGTTGTGGTGTTCGTACTAGGCTACGCTTGTATCGCCCTCGAAAGCGTCACTAAGGTCAACAAGGCAGCGGTCGCATTATTTATGTTTGTAGCATGCTGGACCTTGTTTATGATTTCTCCTGAGGAATACATTACACTAGCTCCTGGCGAAAATGCGGGAAATGCAGTGAGCGGTATTATGGAACACTATTTAGGAGCGACAGCTACTACGCTTTTCTTTCTGATGGGTGCAATGACTATTGTCGAAGTAGTCGATCAAAATGGCGGATTCAATTTTGTGAGAAATTCACTGCAAACAAAAAATAAGCGTTATTTGCTTTGGCGTATCGCAGTGCTGACGTTCATTTTGTCTGCCGTCCTCGACAATATGACTACCAGTATTGTGATGGTGATGGTACTTCGTAAGTTGGTGAAAAAGCAATCTGATCGCATGGTCTATGCTTCGTTGGTGATCATCGCTGCTAATGCTGGAGGAACCTTCTCTCCTATTGGCGATGTCACTACAATTATGCTTTGGAATATGAGCCTTATCACTGCAGCAGGTGTGATTGTTCAATTGTTCGTACCCTCGGTCGTATCAATGGTAGTTCCCGCACTATTGTTGCAACCATTACTAAAAGGAACATTGGAAATACCTGCAGCAGAAGAGAGCAATAGTACCGAGGACTTCTCAGCCTTGCAACGCAAAGTAATATTTGCTATCGGTGTGGGTGGTTTGATCTTCGTACCTATTTTCAAGAGCATTACACACCTACCTCCCTATGTTGGCATTCTTTTAGTGTTGGCTGTACTATGGATGACCACAGAACTTTTCTACGCGAAGTTGAAACATCAGTTTGATGGCGATGGCATGAAGAAACGTGTATCAAATTTGCTCTCACGCATTGATATGAGTACAATACTCTTCTTCCTCGGTATCCTAATGGCTGTGTGTTGTTTGGAAGAGATCGGTGTACTTTCTGCCTTAGGTACATGGCTCAATGAGGCATCAAATGGTAACTATTACCTAGTAACAGGTGCCATAGGTGTATTGTCAAGTATTGTAGACAACGTGCCTTTGGTAGCAGGTTGTATCGGCATGTACCCACTTGCCCCAACGGGCGACATGGGCGTTGACGGATTGTTCTGGCAATTATTGGCCTATTGTGCAGGTGTAGGTGGCTCGATGCTTATCATCGGTTCGGCAGCAGGAGTCGTAGTGATGGGGCTTGAAAAGGTTTCATTCGGTTGGTATCTCAAGCACATCACATGGGTGGCCTTTGCTGGTTATGCTGCCGGGTTACTATGCTATTGGTTGATGCGTACCTTTATTTTTATCTAAATCTACATAGCATCTATTTGTTAATACGTAAACTATTTGAGGGATGGGTCCAAGGGCTCATCCCCTTCTGTTTTCTATTTATTGCAAGTCGCCGTGAAAAAACAGAGTAGAATAGTTCCTGCTTTGAGGTAAAAATAGTAATTTTGACAACGGAAAATAACTAATAAACGACTCTTCTATATTATGGCATATAATTCATTTAAGAAAGTGTTTTACTTCTCTCTCTTACTCGGTGGAATAGGTGTGTCAATGCCTACTATTGCAGCAAATAATGAAAGTATATTGTTGACTTCATCAAAGGTTGAATTTGTCGCACAAGATACATTTCGACAATATCCTATTGAAGAATATACAGAACCACGTGTGGGCACTTCGCCAGATACTTTGGAGTGGAGTAAACTTGCCGATGGTTTGCAGGCATCTTGGGCTTCGCGAGATGTGCACTATGAACTGCATCGTGTGCCAGACCTGGTGCAGACTTCGGATACAACAATTAGTGTGTGGAGAGGCGAACGTGCCAATATCCAAGCTCTCCTATATAGCAAGTCTGACCAAGGGGTGCTGACCGTTTGTATGACACCATGGAAGAAAGGTAGAAAACGCACGAAGATAGATGCCGGCGAAGCAAGGTTTGTGAACTATGTCATTACCGATGACTATAAAAGATGTGGCAATCATCCCAAGGATTTGATACCTTGGCTTGTGCCAGATGTGATAGACCAAGATTGTCCGCATCAAGTCCCAGCAATGGAAACCCGCCCCGTCTGGTGTACTTTGGAAGTGCCTCGCGATATTGCCCCAGGGGAATATACGACGCAACTACAAGTCCTCAATACCAAGGGACGTGTCGTGAAAAAATTGTCTTTGACCATCCGTGTCAATAATAGGACTTTGCCGACCGTAGCAGAGCAAAAGTTTCATTTGGACTTTTGGCAACAACCCTATGCCGTGAGTAGATATTACGGAGTGGAACGTTGGAGCAACGAACACTTGGAAGCATTGCGCCCGTATTTGCAAGCTTTGGGCAGAGCAGGACAACGTACGGTGTCCACCATTATGTTTTACGAACCTTGGGGAGAGCAGACGCACGACCTCTTTGATCCTATGGTGCAAACGACGAAAAAAGCTGATGGCACCTGGGAATACGATTATACCATCTTTGATAAGTACGTCGAACTCTGTGCTGAGTATGGCATAGATAGACAAATCAACTGCTTCAGTATGGTGCCTTGGGATATGAAGTTCAGATATTGGGACGAAGCTTCTGCATCATTTCAATACCTCCAAACGACGACGAAAACAGACGAATATCGTGAACTCTGGACCAACTTCTTGAAGGCATTCAAAGCACACTTGCTTGAAAAAGGTTGGTTTGAAAAGACAAATATAGCAATGGATGAGCGCGCAGAGTCAGATATGCTCAATGCTTATCAAATTGCCAATGCACTTGGATTTAAGATGGCACTTGCAGGCAACTATCATGCTTCGCTCTGCGATAAACTTCAGGACTTTTGTGTAGCATTAGGGCAAGACAAGAAGTTTACGTCCGAACAACTTGCAGCACGCTGTGCAAAGGGGCAAGTCACCACGATTTACACCAGTTGTGCTGATGTGGAACCCAATATTTACAGTAACTCCTTGCCAGCAGAGGCTGCATTCCTTCCCCTATATGCTGCTGCCAACGGTTTGGATGGTTATTTGCACTGGGCGTGGATCAATTGGGATGAGCACCCTTTGACTGATTCACGATTCAGAAAATTTGGTGCAGGCGACACCTATTGCTACTATCCCGGCAATCGTTCAAGTGTGCGTTTTGAAAGGTTGATAGAAGGTATTCACCAATATGAAAAAGTGCAAATATTAAAGGAAGAATATAAGGATAATCCGGAAAAGAAAGCCAAACTCGAAACGCTGCTCGATGCCTTCAAGAGCCATGCTGTTGTAGGCGAGGATTGTGCTGAGAAAGTCAATGCAATTGAGGTATTTCTCAACGAAGAATAATTCAACTTTTAGTTAGTAGAGAAAAACAAAAAATAATATGATAAGGTGGCTTAGACGGCTGCCTTATCTTTTTCTCAGTTCCCAAAAGGATACTGCAGCAGCGGCGGCGACATTGAGCGAATCAACCTGGTGCGACATCGGAATCTTTACGACATAATCTGCCGCAGTAATGACTTCTTTAGCCAAGCCGTCGCCCTCTGTGCCCATAATGATGGCAAGTTTCTCCTCTGCTTTCAATCGGTCGTCATCCAGTGAGATAGAATTATCACTCAATGCCATTGCAGCAGTTTTGAATCCCATCTCGTTTAGTTTTTGCAAGTCACAATCAATCCAGGTCCAAGGCACAAGAAACACAGAACCCATTGATACACGTACGGCACGACGGTTCAGTGGATCACAAGAAGTTGGTGTGAGCAATACGGCGTCGATACCAAGCGCCGCAGCACTACGAAAAATGGCACCGATGTTTGTTGTATCCACCACACCATCTACTACGACAATGCGCTGTGTATCTTTGCAAACTTCCTGCCAGGGCAAATGCGCAGGACGTCTCATTGCGCAGAGCACACCACGTGTCAAAGTATAACCTGTCAGTGACGCCAGAATTTCTCGCCCTCCGGTATAAACAGGGATGTCTCCACATCTTTCTATCAGAGTTGCTGCATCGCCCACGATGTGCTTCTCTTCACACAGCAGGGCAACTGGCTCGTAGCCTGCATCGAGTGCTACATGAATCACCTTCGGACTTTCTGCGATAAAGATGCCTTTCCCAGGTTCCAACTTGTTGCGCAATTGTGCTTCGGTCAGGGATGAGAAAATTTCGACGCCAGGGTGTGAGAGCGAGGTGATAGAAATGATGGGCATAGTGTCAATAATAATGTAAAATGTGTAACTTCGGAAAAGCCAAATGTCGTAAAACTGCTGCGAAAGTACTAAAAAAACACCAAATTTTGGACATGTGCGCAAAAATACCTAACTTTGCGAAAAATATATCTGTTTAGAATGAAAAGAATCAAACGTCTGAAGAATGTGCGCCTGCACCATGAAGGCACAAACACCCTTATCCTCACCCTGAGTGTATATGCGGTGCTCAATGCCCTACTTTTCTTTTTCCTCAAGGATGTTACCCTCGTGCCATTCTATATTGTCTTTGGCATTACCACAATAGTAGCAGCAATTATCGTTAACTTTTTCCGTTGCCCAATACGTATGTTTAATGGCGAAACGGAGAATACTGTCGTTGCTGCGGCGGATGGTAAAGTCGTAGTCATTGAAGAAGTAGACGAGAACGAATATTTCCACGACCGCCGTTTGATGGTGTCCATCTTTATGAGCGTAACGAATGTACATGCCAACTGGTTTCCTGTAGAAGGTTTTGTAAAAGTATCAAAGCACCATAATGGTAATTTCCACAAGGCTTGGTTGCCAAAGGCGAGTACTGAGAACGAGCGCTCGACAGTAGTTATCGAAACACCTTCGGGACACGATGTGCTGGTGCGCCAGGTTGCCGGAGCTGTGGCACGTCGCATTGTCACTTATGCTCAAGAGGGAGATGATTGCTACATTGACGAACACATGGGCTTCATCAAATTTGGTTCACGCGTAGATATCTATTTGCCCCTCGACACAGAGATTTCTGTGAAATTAGGTCAAGCGACGACAGGTAATCAAACGATTATTGGTAAGTTGAAACCTAAAACTTCTGTAGAGGAATAATTTCTAAGAAAAATAATCACATATCGCGCAAAGATTGCTTAACCTCCCATCGCTTTATCGCCCACTGGGCAAATATCTGCCAGGGGTTAAGCAATCTTTGTTTTAGATAGAAAATTTCAAACGTACCACCCACAAAACGTAGTCAATATGATCAAAAAACATATCCCCAATACCATCACTTGCTGCAACTTGATCTGCGGTTGCATTGCTGCCTTTCACGCATTTGCTGGTCGCTACGAATGGGCCTTCGCCTTCATCATCGCCGGCGCAGTATTCGACTTTTTCGATGGTTTCGCAGCGCGCCTGCTGAAGGTGTCTTCGCCTATTGGCAAGGAGTTGGATTCGCTGGCAGACGTCGTGACCTTTGGCGTAGCTCCTGCAACGATACTATTTGCCCTTTTGTCGGAACTGCCTGCCCTGACATCCAATGATTTTGTCAACCAAATCCTGCCATTTTCGGCATTCCTTATTGCAGCATTGTCTGCGTTGCGTTTGGCTAAGTTTAATTTGGACGAACGACAGACTGGTTCCTTCATCGGGCTGCCTACTCCAGCCAACGCCCTCTTTTGGTCAGCGCTCGTTGTCGGTACGCACGATTTGATTGTATCACACGTGTGGATGTGGTGGTTACTGCTCGTTGGCATTTTGCTTTCTTGCTATTTGTTGGTGGCTGAGTTGCCCATGTTCGCACTTAAATTCAAACATTTTGGATGGAAGGGCAACGGATTGAAATATGGTTTTATTTTACTCAGCGCAATCCTGCTCATTGCATTGGGATGGGCTGGCTTTTCTGCAGTAATATTATGCTATATTCTCCTTTCTATCGTCAACAACAAGTGCAGTAAATGCGCTTGAATATATATCAAAAAACACAACTAAACTTAAAGAACAGGAATTATGTACGGATGTCTAATGGTATTTTTCTTTCTCGGTATCTTTTTGGTGCTGGGAGTCGTGTCTATGGTCCTCAACTTTTTCTTCGGACTATGGAGAACTACACAGCGATTGAAGACTGGTGCAAAACCATCAAGCGAGAACAACACACACCAGCAGGATAGTTGGCAAGGTGGTACGGGTTCGGCATATAGCAATAGCGCTTCGGGTACCAAGTCGAATGCAAAGGGCACAAAACAGAATGGTAAAATCTTCCAACAATCGGAAGGCGAATATGTCGACTTTGAAGAAGTAAAGGATGAATAATCCTGGCATGCTGATATAAGATCGGCGTTTTGCCAAATGCCCTAGAATAGTCAAAAAATATGCTTATCATTGCTTCCTAAAAAGCGAAAAATGATAGGCACTTTTTATTGCTGAAAAAAACCTAGACCTTTTTTAAATTTCCTTAGACCTTTTTTAAAAAAGGTAAGACTTTTTTTTAACGAGACGGCGCAAAGTTTTTATTCATGTTTTGTCAGTTCTTTTCGCGGCTTTAAGTTTCTACAAAAAATCAAACCCTCTTATCTATATATACAAAAAAAATGTAGCAAGACTTCCTTCTTCGGAGCACTTGCTACATTCTATTTCTGTTCATCTCAACGAGATGATTTGCGATGTCTTACTTATTTTCCAATGCCTTTGCTGCACTTGCTTGACAAGCAGTGACAGCTACCATCATGTAGATATCTTCGATTGAGCAACCACGAGAAAGGTCATTTACAGGACGAGCGATACCTTGCAAGATTGGACCTATGGCAGTCGCATGACCGAGGCGTTGCACCAACTTGTAACCAATGTTACCCACTTCGAGGTTTGGTGCTACAAGGACGTTAGCCTTACCTGCGAGAGGACTACCTGGTGCCTTAGAGTTAGCCACTGATGGCACCAATGCAGCATCTGCTTGCAATTCGCCGTCGATCACCAATTCGGGATCCATTTCCTTTGCGATATTGAACGCTTCTACTACCTTGTCCACAGCTTCGTGCTTTGCACTACCCTTGGTTGAGAAGCTCAGCATAGCCACACGTGGTTCGATACCTGCCACCGCCTTTGCAGTGCGTGCTGTACAAACCGCGATCTGTGCCAACTGGTTAGCATCTGGTGCTGGAGTCACAGCCACGTCGCCCATCACGAGCACACCATTGTCGCCACATTCAGGAGCAATAGTGAGCAGGAGCATCGCACCACTTACGCATGTGATACCAGGAGAAGTCTTGATGATTTGGAGTGCTGGACGGAGCACGTCGCCAGTAGTATTTTGCGCACCAGCCAACTGACCATCTGCATCACCACTCTTAATGATCAAGCAACCCAGGTAGAGAGGATTCTTGACCAACTCGCGAGCTTGTTCGATAGTCATGCCTTTCTTCTTGCGCAATTCACACAACAGTTCAGCATATTCTTCCATCTTAGGATGGTTTTCAGGATCTACGATTGTAGCTTTGTTTATATTTCCAAGGCCCCACTTTTTAGCATTTTCTTCAATCAAAGCAGGGTTTCCAATAAGAATCAGATCGGCAACTTCGTCGGTCAAGATTTGGTTAGCAGCCTTCAGTGTACGTTCTTCAGTACCTTCGGGCAACACGATGCGCTGGCGGTCAGCCTTAGCGCGGCTAATGAGTTGTTGTACGAGTTCCATTATATTTTATGTTTTATAAGATTGTATTAATGCTTAACGGAAAGCAAAATTAGTGATTTCTGCCGAAACTTTGTCGGTATTCACACGAAAATAGATACTTTGTCGGAAGTTTTCTATCTGATCAGGAGCAATCAGACTTTCAGGAAAATATTATGGCGCTTCATCAGGTACAAAATCATATAAATCATTCCTACCTGAAATGCGCACAAAAATACAGTATACCACCCGCCGATATATTGTTCCAAACCATAGAACACACTATGAGCGATGCCGCGGAAATTGATGACCTCAGCCACAACGTATGCTGTGATGGAATTCATACCATACGTGCGCAGGAAATCCAATCCCAAGGAGACTTTCAATATATCATATACAAGAAAGAAAATACCCAAGAGCAACCAGCACCAACCACTACTGAAAAGCACCATCGAACTGGTCCAAATGGGTTTGATGATAGGCATCCAGAGATCACAAATCCATCCTGCTGCCACCATTGCAGCACCGCCGAGCAGGAGCCACAGTAGTTTTTGTGAAGAGGAAAGGGATGATTTAGCAATGTGTCCTGCAAAGACGCCAGTAAGCGCCGTAGCAGCAAAAGTCAAACTTGACAAAATCCAAGTGTAATGGTACCACGTAGCATAGACCACTGTGCCGTCTGCCGCCAGCGAACTTTGATCGCGATAGTGTCCCAGGATCTGTCTGTCTATCCACTCCGCCATATTCCCCTCGGGGGTATAATTACCATAGCCAAAACCATCGGCACCAGTAAACTGCATCACCGCCCAATAAGCCAGGAGCAAAAGTGTAGCGCAGATGACCTGCGTGCGGATTGACGTAAAGTAGAATGATACGGCTGAGACCAAATAGCCCACAGCAATACTTTGCAGCGTATTGGTGTAAAGGTAAATATGTTCGGGGTCCAATGCACGCAAATTACCCTGAACGAACATACCCAGCAACCAAAGCAGTGCGACACGCTTGGTCAGACGGAGCAGGAATTTCGTGACGTTGCCTTCACGTTTTGCCTTGCTCAATGCAAAGGGAATCGAAGCACCACTCATAAATACAAAGAGCGGCATCACGAGGTCCCAAGGAGAAAATCCTTCCCAGTCCTTGTGCGTGAAGATTTGAGCTAACCAATTCAGATCTTCTTCACCTATGGCAGCAACTACCGAAAGCACCAATGGCCCCAAAGCAGTTAGTACAAAAAGGTCAAAACCGCGAAGGGCATCAAGGGAAGTAAGTCGTCCGCTAATATTAGACTTTGCCATTTGTCTGAAGAATAAATGGGAATGCAGGTGTGAGATGGTGATTATTTATATAAACTCCCGTTGATTAGGGCTTGTTTTTAGAGCAACTCTGGCAGCGTAAACAATTTTGTACCATTGCTTCCTTTTACCAAAACCAAACTATTTGTGATAGGTGTCTGTTGTAATTCCGCCTTCACTTCATCCACATTTTTGAACACCTTGTATTGTTCGGCAAAGGGCAGGAAGTTCTCGCCAACAAGCCATATTTGCTGACAGCCCACTTTGCCCAAATGCTCAACGACCTTGGCATGTTCTTCAGCCGATGCATCTCCGAGTTCGCGCATTTCACCGATGATCGCCACCTTGTGGTCATGTTGCATCAGAGTGAAGTTTTCCAGCGCTGCCGCCATACTTGTGGGATTCGCATTATAGGCATCTACTACCAGCGTGTTGTGGGCAGTCTTAACCAATTCCGAACGCTTATTTGTAGGCTGATAATCTGCCAAAGCAGCAGAGATCTCTTGCTCGTCGACGCCAAAGTGTACACCCGCCGCTACGGCACAGAGCGCATTGTTCACATTGTATGCACCGATCAATTGGGTTGCAACTTCATGCCATTCGCCGCCTTGCTTGCGCCATCTGAATCGCAGACAGGGATCGCAGGCAACTACCTCTCCTTCTACTGCATAGCCCTTGCCAGGCAGACCATATGTCACGCGAGTCAAGTCTGCACAATGCTCACTCAGAATCTCATCATCCCCGCGAAGTAAGACGGTGCTTCCTCCCTTGGTACGAAGATATTCATAAAGTTCGCTTTTCGTCTTGATTACACCTTCAAATGAACCGAAGCCTTCTAGATGAGCCTTCCCTACATTCGTAACGACACCAACGTTGGCATCCACAATCTTGCTCAGCAGTTCGATTTCCCCAGGGTGATTAGCACCTGTCTCAATCACAGCCAGATTGTGTTCAGCCGTCATCTGCAACAAAGTCTTGGGCACTCCGATATGATTGTTCAAATTGCCCTTGGTATAATGCAAATTGTACTTTCGAGACAATACGGCTGCCAGCAACTCCTTCGTGGTCGTTTTACCATTAGTACCAGTCACCTGCAAAATCGGTGTACCTAGGTAGCGACGATGGTAGGCTGCCAATTCTTGCAGGGTAGTCAGCACATCTTCGACAAGTAATATTCGCTCATCCTCCACCGCTTGAGCTTCATCCACCACAACGTATGGGCAACCTTGTGCTAAGGCTTCTTGGGCGAACTTGTTGCCATTGAAATTTTCGCCTTTCAAGGCAAAGAAAATAGCACCGGGACGACACTCGCGTGTATCAGTTGTGATAGCCCCAAATTGCAAAAATATTTTGTGAAGTTCAGAGATTTTCATATGCATCTTTCTGTTTTTTTATATTTCGATGCGAAGTTAGATATTTTTATGCAAATTGAATCATGCTATCCCAATATTTCTGGTTAATTTTGTACGATAAAATGTAGAAACACATATGCAAGACGTACCCTATAGCCTCAACATAGGGGGCCGACTCATCGAATTGGCCCAGCCCATAGTCATGGGTATCTTGAATGCTACACCCGACTCATTCTATAGTGCCAGCCGTGTGGAGAGTGAAAGGGATATTGCAGAACGTGCCCTGCAGATTGTCGCCGAAGGTGGTAAAATCATCGATGTCGGGGCCTACTCTACACGTCCGGGCGCCGATGAGGTGTCGCAGGAAGAGGAAATGAATCGCTTGCGTCTTGCATTAGGTGTTATTACAAAGGTGGCACCAGAAGCAATCGTATCTGTAGACACATTTCGTGCCGATGTGGCGAAAATGTGTGTAGAGGAATGTGGCGCACATATCATCAACGATATCTCGGGTGGCACGATGGACCGACGCATGTTTCGCACCGTTGCACACCTAGGCGTTCCCTACATTTTGACCCACATCCAGGGCACACCACAGACTATGCAGCAGCAATGTCAGTACGAAGACTTGATCGCAGATGTCATGCTTTATTTCTCGCAACGCGTCAACGACCTGCGCGCTTTGGGAGCGAAAGATATTATCCTGGATCCTGGTTTCGGATTCGGCAAGAATTTGGAACAAAACTACGCTTTGATGCACCACCTTGATGACTTCTCTGAATTTGGTCTACCACTGCTTGTCGGTGTATCGCGCAAGTCCATGATACATCAATTGCTCGGCGTCACACCCGCTGAGTCATTGACAGGAACCATTGCCCTGCAAACTGTTGCTCTGACCAAGGGCGCAAATATAATTAGAGCGCACGACGTTCGTGAAGCTGTCGAAATCATAAGGATTGTGCAAGCCGTGGCGGGTCAAACTCTACCCAAACTTAGTCCTTAATCCTATCCTCATATACTCATTTACTTGAATTTCCCTCATAATCCCCCTGCAATATAATGGAAAGATTTAGCACCATATTTGAGAGATTAAATGTCTTGTCTATTGTAGATATTGTACTGGTCGTATTGTTGCTCTACTATTTCTACAAGTGGATGAAAGCATCTCACTCCGCCAATATCTTCGTCGGCATATTGTTTTTCATTATTAGCTGGTTTCTCGTCACACATGTATTTGAAATGCGCTTGCTCGGCGGCATTATGGATCAACTCATCAATGTCGGTACGTTAGCCCTTGTAGTGCTGTTCCAGGACGAAATCCGCTATTTCCTTTCCAACCTCGGCAACCGCAGATTTATGGATAGTTTGCGCCGATTCTTTGGCAAAAAGAAAGAAGGCAAGGTGCAGCGCGAAGAGATCATGCCCATCGTAATGGCATGTCTAAGTATGAGCAAACAGCGCGTAGGGGCCTTGATCGTGATTGAGGGACGTATGGCAATGGATGATATCGTAGATACTGGCGACCGTATCAATGCAGATATCAATCAGCGCCTGATCGAAAATATCTTCTTCAAAAATAGTCCCCTGCACGATGGCGCTATGATCATCAGCAAGAAGCGCATCAAAGCAGCAGGTTGCATCTTGCCCGTATCCCACGACAATGATATTCCCAAACGCCTCGGTCTGCGTCACCGTGCCGCTTTAGGTATTTCTCAAAAGAACGATAGCCTTACTATTATTATATCAGAGGAGACAGGTAATATTTCTATTGCGCACGAAGGCAAATTCAACCTTCGCCTTAGTGCAGAAGAATTAGAACGTGCTCTAACGGAGCAATGGGAAATCGGTGTCTAAATCACACAAAGTAAATCCTCTCTTAACCCTTCCCCTTCGTCCCTCATCTCTTGAACCTTTTCTCAAAACCCTATCAAAATGCCACGCATAGCCATTATAGACAATAATATGTTAGCCGCCATCGGACTGGCGGGTATCATTCGTGGCATGATGCCTGCGGCAGAGTTGAGTCTGTTTAGTGATTTTTCAGCATTGGAGCGCGAGGACAAAGGCTACTTTATCCACTATTTCGTTTCTGCAAGTATTCTGTTGGGGCATGCCAACTACTTTTTACCACGTAGCCGGCACACTATGGTCTTGGTCAGTGATGCAGAGACACAACTGATACCTCGTGGCTTCCATCTGCTTTGCGTCAATCAAAACGAAGGAGAATTGACGCGCGCCATCCTACGACTGGCAGAGACATCGCACGCTCGCAAACAAGTCGCTCCGATTCCCAAAGCAGAAGCGCCTATGACAAGTCACATTCTTACTCCCCGTGAGATCGAAGTCGTCAAATGGATTGTCTCGGGTAAGACCAATAAAGAAACTGCTGAGGCTTTGGGAGTGGGTGTCGCTACAGTAATTTCGCATCGTAAGAATATCATGAAAAAGCTCAACACCCGCAGCGTGTCTGCTCTGACTATCTATGCTGTGATGCACGGGATTGTTAGCCCCGAGGAGATCTAGGGCAATACGATACACGCATTTTTATTCGCTATCGTTTGTAAGAATCATACACAAGTATGGTTCTTTTTTTGTCCAAAATCCTTTGAAAAAAAAGTCAAGACCTTTTTTAAATTTCGCGACGTCTCGTTGAAATTATCCAAGGCTTTTTTTCAACGAGGCGTCGCAAAGTTTTTCAGGGGGATTTTGTGAGATATTGTTCTGCTGTTATATAAACGCTTTTATGATACAGAATCCTATCTTGTAGTTAAGAACAATGTTTTTGGCTTAATAGGTAATATAATTATAAAAGGCAATAATATAGGTGTTGTCCACGAAAACTCGTTTGTTTTATTTAGAGCTCCACGTATCACGGGTATCACAGGTATTCTACAGATCCAAAAGATT
>JAGKTZ010000033.1 GCA_021153165.1 Prevotellaceae bacterium | reverse complement strand
AATTAAGTCTCCGAACACAAATAGCTCGAATGGCACGAATGTTCGTGCCGACTGTTTAATCGTGTTTAATCTGTTGATGATGATTCGTTTAATTAGTGCTATTCGTATTCTCTTAAAATCACGTTTAGCCCGTTGAGAAACGAGTCGTACTTAAGCACTGAGAAAACAAAAAGCGTATCAAGTTATCTTGACACGCCTTTTGTTTGTTGGGGTACCCGGACTCGAACCAGGAAAGACAGGACCAGAATCTGTAGTGTTACCATTACACCATACCCCAATCATAACTCATCGAGCGACCAGCTCGATTGCGTGTGCAAAGGTACTGGTTTTTTCTTTCCCTGCAAATTTTTCTTTATGTTTTTTGTATCTAAAGCGCCAAAGTTGACTTATTGTTCTCTCTTTTCAACTTTCAACCTTTCATCTTTACCATCGTTGCCCCAAATCCATATTCTCTGAACGATGCGTCTTGATAAGTGCAACGGCGGTATTTGCTTTTCAGTTCTTGCAGCAGTGCATTGCGCAGCACGCCTTCGCCTTTGCCATGGATGAATACGATGCGTCGACCTTTGTCGTTCTTATATTTCTCCATAGTGTCAGAGAATACTTTCAACTGATAGTCCAGAATATCCTTGGCGCTCATTCCTGCCGTACTCTCCAGGATCTCGTCTATATGTAAGTCCACTTCGACGATATCATCCGCCTTCATTTTCTTCTCCACCTTTGCTTTGGGTGATGCGGCCTGTTCTGCTTTTTTATCTATCCCTGGCATCATCGCCTCCTTGATTTGTTCTGCCGACACAAAGACACTGCGCACGGCATTGTCATCCTTGATCAGAGGTAAAAGATAGGTAGGCTGGTCAAAGAATTCGTTGGCTGTGAAGGTATGCAGTTTGTAGAATTTCGTCAGATCGGGGCGCAGCGTCACATTGACTGGCTCTTTGGCGCGGAAGGGCTTGTCTACTTTGTAGGCAAAGGCTTGAACAGCGATTTTCTCCAATTCGGGGAGCGCACTGCGCTTCAGGTCTTCCAGGAAGATCTTGGTATTGGGTTCCACGACGCCCTCGTGGCGCAAAGTGGACGAAGCATTCTCTACATTCATCCATACGAAGTGCATATAGTAATTACTATCGTTCACCAGATAAACCTCGAAATCGGTCGAAGTCGGCGCCTTGATATTCGTCGGCAAGAAAGCGATATAGAGATTCAACACATCTGCCCCACGGCGCTCCAGGGCACGCGGGCGGAAGGTGATTTCCTGTTCACAAGGTTCAGGTATCTCTTCGCTAATCGTTGCCATTTTTTGCAGATGCTTCACTTCTGCAGATGCTTCCGTTTTTGAATTGTTCTGTGGTCTTGCTATGTTATAATTGTCCGTTTCGATGACCACGCATTCTTTGATCAAGACAGGGATATCAAAACCATCCTCATCCTGCACCAGCACCATGTCTTTACCTTGGAAACCCGAGACTACGCCGCCTCCCACATCGTTCAAAAATCTAACTTTATCACCTATTTTCATTGCGTTTATTTTTTCTTTTGGCAAAATTACAATTATTTTCCGACTCGCATGCTTTATATCTTTTATAGTTTCCAATTTTCACCATTTCGGAAAAATAACTATCTTTGCCACGCAGATTTTATCAAAAACGATCTTATACATATATATAATAGTATATCACTCTATGGAAAAGCGTAAAATTCAATTTAGTCTCGTATATCGCGACATGTTCCAAAGCTCGGGCAAATTTCAGCCCCGCAAGGACCAATTGGAACGTATCGCGCCAGTGATCATCAAGATGGGCTGCTTCAGTCGCGTGGAAACCAACGGCGGTGCCTTTGAACAAGTCAACCTACTCTATGGCGAAAATCCCAACCAAGCCGTTCGTGCTTTCACCAAGCCCTTCAACGAGGTGGGCATCAAGACGCACATGTTAGACCGCGGTCTAAACGCGCTGCGCATGTTTCCCGTGCCAGCAGATGTGCGCCGCCTGATGTACAAGGTGAAGCATGCTCAGGGTACAGACATCACACGTATCTTCTGCGGATTGAATGATGTGCGCAATATCATTCCTTCTATCCAATACGCTCTCGAAGCTGGTATGACGCCACAGGCAACGCTGTGTATCACCAACTCGCCTATTCACACTGCTGAGTACTATGCCAATATCGCCGACCAACTGATTGCAGCAGGTGCGCCTGAAATTTGCTTGAAGGATATGGCGGGTATCGGTCAACCCGCTATGCTGGGCGAATTGACCCGTATGATCAAGAGCAAGCACCCCGAAGTAATCATTCAATACCACGGCCACAGCGGTCCGGGCCTCTCGATGGCTACTATCCTCGAAGTGTGCCGCGCTGGTGCCGACGTGATCGACACAGCTATCGAACCCTTGTCTTGGGGTAAGGTGCACCCAGATATTATTTCGGTACAGTCTATGCTGAAGAATGCAGGTTTCGACGTGCCCGAAATCAATATGGAGGCATATATGGAAGCACGCAAGTTGACACAAGAGTTCATCGACGATTTCTTGGGTTACTTCATGAATTCGGGCAACAAGTTGATGTCTTCACTCCTCCTCGGCTGTGGTCTGCCTGGCGGTATGATGGGCTCTATGATGGCAGACCTGACCGGCGTAATGAGTGCGATCAATAATAATCGCGTAGCTAAGGGCGAAGAACCTCTGTCGGAAGATGCACTCCTCGTCAAACTCTTCGACGAAGTGGCTTACGTTTGGCCACGCGTGGGCTATCCTCCTCTCGTTACGCCCTTCTCTCAATATGTCAAGAATATCGCTCTGATGAACCTCCTCACCGAGTCTATGGGCAAGCCTCGCTATTCGATGATGGACAACTCTATCTGGGGTATGATCCTCGGTAAGAGTGGTAAATTGCCAGGCGAAGTGGATCCCGAAATCATTGCTTTGGCTAAGGAAAAGGGCTTCGAGTTTACAGAAGCTGATCCACAAAGTTACTATCCCGACGAATTGGACCGCTTCCGCAAGGAAATGGAGGAAAATGGCTGGGATGTAGGTGAAGATGAAGAAGAACTCTTCGAATTTGCCATGCACGAAACGCAATACCGCGACTACAAGAGTGGCGCTGCCAAGAAGCGTTTCCTGGCCGACCTGCAGGCTGCTAAGGACAAGGCTAATGCCAGTGGCATGACACCCGAAGAGGCGGCGGCATTGAAGCACGCCAAGGCTGATGCTATCGTAGCGCCTGAAGCAGGTACCATACTGTGGGAGATCGGTGGCGACGCAGAGTGCGTGAAGAGCATCGAACCCTTCATCGGCAAGAAGTATGAAGTGGGCGAACGTTTCTGCTACCTGGAAAACAACTACGGTCAAATCCGCGAACTCCCCGCTGCGCTCGGCGGTCTCCTTGTTGAAATCAATGCTAAGCAAGGCGCACACGTGGCCAAGGGGGATGTGATAGCATACATCGAACGCGAAAATCTGTAATCTCAATACTATGCATATATTTCAAGAAAAAAGTAACCGCCGCGGTCACATCGAAGTCATCTGTGGCTCGATGTTCTCGGGTAAAACCGAGGAATTGATTCGCCGCCTGAAGCGTGCCAAGTTTGCGCACCAACGTGTCGAAATCTACAAGCCTACTATCGATACCCGCTATTCTGAAGAAGAAGTCGTATCGCACGACAAAAACGCTATTGCCTCTACGCCCGTTGACTCTTCAGCAGGCATCCTGCTCCTGTCCGAAGCGGCAGAGGTCGTGGGCATCGACGAAGCACAATTCTTTGATGAAGGACTGGTGGCTGTCTGCAACGAGTTGGCCAACCGCGGTAAGCGTGTCATTGTGGCAGGCCTTGATATGGACTACAAGGGTGTGCCATTCGGACCAATGCCTGGACTGATGGCAATAGCCGAGGAGGTATCCAAAGTGCATGCCATCTGTGTGAAGTGTGGCAATCTGGCTTACGTGTCACACCGCATCGTCGACGGCGATCGCCGCGTGATGTTGGGCGAACATGGCGAGTATGAGCCGCTGTGCCGCGACTGTTATAATAAGGAAAAGCAAGGACAATAGCCGTGCCAATTCCCTATAGGAAAATTTTGCGACACCTTGTCAAAAAAAGCCAAGACCTTTTTCAAAAATGGTCTTGTTTTTTTTGAAAAAGGTCTTGATTTTAATATTGGCCCAATAAAGTAGGGCAAACTATCCTACTATTTTTTCAAAGGGGAAGGGTTTTGAAGTCAAACTCTCCCCCTATTTTTATTTATTCCTGCTCGTACACATTTTCGATTTCCAGCACATAGACAGTGTGCATACTGCCGCCTGGATGATCGCCATACCACTGTGCAAGAATGGACTGGTCAAGAAATCGTTCGGCAGTCATCTCGGCACGATACAGTTTGCGACCCTCGATCACCAGGCGAGCTTGCTCAAAAGCGACTCCCCCACCCTGTAGAAGCGTCGGCGTGAGTCCTGTCTCTGCCACTTTGTCGCAGTCGCGCCCAGACTTCGTACCACAAAACTGCAGCACCGAACGATAGGCCTCGTCAAAGAAAGAGAGCGTCATACGTGCATTGCACTCTGCGAAATCGTATGTATGGCGTTCGGGACGAATGAAGACAAAGGCCACTGGTTTGTTCCAAAGAAAACCCACACCGCCCCATGAAGCGGTCATCGTACCCAAATGATCGGGCGTCCCTGCTGTGATGAGCATCCACTGACGGCCTATCAAATCAACTACATCTTCTCGGCACAAACGTGCCACATCAGTTTTTTTCATATCACGTCGTTTTTACAAATTGATTTATATTGCGTCCGCACTTTGTATAAAATCATAGTGCAGCAAGGCAAAAATACAGAATATTTGCAGGACTACACGCCGATTTGTTCTTTTTTGATACCAAGCGTAACAATTTGGTGCTCCTTTTTGGTGTCATATCACTTTATTTCTTTAATTTTGCTTCGTGGTAAAGTGTCATTATTTGTGCACCGCACACATTTGGCCCTTCATCAAATATCAAACAAAATACCTATAACCTATCAACCTGATAAAAAGATGACTGAACAAATTGATTGGGGCAATCTGCCCTTTGGATACATGAAGACAGACTACAACGTGCGCTGCTACTATCGCAATGGCAAGTGGGGCGAAGTGGAAGTAAGTTCGTCGGAAGAAATCAACCTGCACATGGCAGCGACATGCTTACACTATGGACAAGAAGCCTTCGAGGGGTTGAAAGCCTTCCGCTGTCCCGACGGCAAGGTGCGTGTATTTCGCATGGAAGCAAATGCTGAGCGTTTGCAACGTACCTGTCGTGGCATCATGATGCCCGAAATGCCTACAGAGAAATTCTGTGAAATGGCAAAGCAAGTGATCATGCTGAACGAGCGCTTTATCCCTCCCTACGAAAGCGGTGCTTCGCTTTATCTGCGTCCACTCTTGATTGGCACAGGTGCACAGGTTGGCGTAAAACCTGCTGATGAGTACCTTTTCATCATCTTTGTGACACCAGTAGGTCCATATTTCAAGGGCGGTTTCTCTGTCAACAATTATGCTATCGTACGCGATTTCGACCGTGCGGCTCCCCTTGGCACAGGTACATTCAAAGTGGGTGGCAACTATGCCGCATCGCTTCGCGCCAACAAGAAAGCACATGATGCGGGATATGCTTGCGAATTCTACCTTGACGCTAAGGAAAAGAAATACATTGACGAATGTGGTGCTGCAAACTTCTTTGGTATCAAGGACAATACTTATATCACGCCAAAGTCTGAATCTATCCTGCCCAGCATCACCAATAAGTGCTTACAACAATTAGCAAAGGATCTCGGCATGAACGTAGAGTGTCGTCCTGTGCCAACCGAAGAATTGTCTACATTTGAAGAAGCTGGCGCTTGTGGTACTGCCGCTGTGATCAGCCCTATTGGTCGCATTGACGACATTGAGAAAGGTCAGAGTTATGTCATCAGCAAGGACGGCAAACCAGGGCCTGTGTCGACACGTCTCTACCAATTGCTCCGCGACATCCAATATGGCATCGCCGAGGATAAGCATGGCTGGGTGACCGTATTGTAACCATACAGCAAGATCTGACAAAACAAAAAAGACTATAAGGACTATGAGAAAAGTAATTTATACAATATGGATGATGGGCGCCCTGACCCTTTGCGTAGGTATAATGGGGGCCTGTGGAGAAGACAAGGCTGCACAAACAGCAGACAGCACAGCGACTGGGCTTAGCAGCGAAGCTGAACAGGAACTGATGGAACTGCGCCAATTGGCAGAAATGGACCGTCGCGAAATGGAAAATCAATATGCTGAATTTGCTGCACAGTTTGGCGAAATGAAAAAGACCATCCGCGACGATAAACTTTTGGCACAGATTGACGCCGAACAAAAAAAGGCGGAACAGTTGATGAACGAGTTGAAAAGCCTGAAATCAGACAACTCTAACTATGCCGCAGAAATCAAACGATTGAAAAGTGAACTGCAAACCGTACGCGAAGTACTACGCAGCTATATCCGCCAAGTGGACTCTTTGCAACAAATCAACAAGAGTTTAGTGGGCGAAAGAGATGCTGCACTGAAAGAAGTAGAGCGTACAAAACAAGAAAATACTACGATCAGTGAAAAGAATGCTTCGCTGACAGAAAAGGTTGCTATCGCTGCGCAACTCAATGCCACTGGCGTAAGAATTAGCGCCTTGAATGACAGAGGTAAAGCCGCAAAGAAAAGCAAGAAGATTGAAAAATTCCAAGTGACATTCTCTATCACTCGAAATGTAACGGCAGAAGCTGGCAATCGCACTATTTATATGAGGCTGATGAAACCAGGTGGTAGCATACTTGCCCCCAGCGGTAGTTTCGCCTACGAAAACAAGACCATCGAATATTCAGCTGCAAAGACCATCGAATACACTGGACAGGAGCAACTGATCACAATGTTTGTGCCAGTGGACGAATTTGTAGGCCCAGGCAACTATTCGGCACATATATTCGTAGACGGACAGATGATCGGCAGCGGTTCGCTCAACATCGAAAAGTAAACTTACTTCACACATACTAAATCACCGCCACAAGCGCAGGTCTGGCATCTACGTTTGCGACGGTGTTTTTTGTTCAATATCCACCACTTCTGATTCAAGGCGTCTATGTCCCCATCCATCACACTGCTCATAGTCATTGCAGCATATATAGGTGTGCTCTATTGGTCTGCCTCCCTGGGAAGGGGGCGCGGAGACAATGACACCTTCTTTCGTGCTGGGCGAAATGCATCCTGGCCTATGGTCGCTACGGGTATGATTGGCGCCAGCATATCTGGGGTATCACTCATCTCAGTGTCGGGATGGGTACAGAGCACGCAGATGACCTATCTGCAGATGTGCATGGGTTTCATCGTGGGTTATGCTGTGTGCGCTTTTATCCTATTGCCTTTATATTATAAGTGGAGATTGACCAGCATCTACGAATATTTGCGCCTACGCTTTGGCGACAGGACACACCGCACAGGCACCTCGTTTTTCCTGTTGAGCAAATACTTGGGCGCTAGCGCCAGATTGTACATCAGTTGTTTGGTCATTCACGAACTGCTGCTCGCCCCCCTTCGCCTACCCTTTGCCCTGACTGCAGGCGGCGTCGTGCTATTGATTTGGGGCTACACCAGGCGCGGCGGCATAGCCACTCTGATCCGAACAGACGTGATACAGACGCTCTGCATGCTGACGTCGCTGGTGCTATTATTCGTCATTGCAGCAGAGCATCTCAACCTATCCCTACAGGGGGTGGTAGAACACGTGCGAAGCAGCGAGATGAGCCGCATGTTCGAATGGGACGCTGGCAGCAAGCAGGGCTTCCTGCGACAATTCCTTAGCGGCGTGTTTATCGTAATAGTGATGACAGGGTTGGACCAAGACATGATGCAAAAGAACCTGACCTGCCGCGACCTACGCTCTGCGCAAAAGAATATGTGTGCCTATGGTCTGTGCTTCCTGCCCATCAATTTCGTTCTGCTCAGCTTGGGCATTTTGTTTTGCGCCATTTACGCCCAGCACAACGTTCCGCCACCAGCCGATGGCGACTTGCTCCTCCTTCACGCCATCTCGTCCGGATGGCTGGGCACGCTGGTCATCATCCCCTTTGGTTTGGCTATGATTTCTGCCGCCTTTTCCAGCGCCGACTCTGCCCTGACGGCACTCACCACCAGCACTTGTGTGGACATCATAGGGTTGGAACAAAGAGACGGCGCGGCGCACAATGCTCAGCGTATCAGAGGGCGTGTCCACTTGATTTGGGCTGTCGCACTATTTCTGGGAATATTGTGGATAAAGGGTGCTGGGCAAAGCAGCATAATTGATACGATTTATGTCCTCGCCTCCTACAGCTATGGTCCACTCCTCGGTATGTACGCATTTGGACTACTCACGCGCCGACAGACCTTAGACCGAGCTGTGCCCCTCGTTGCCCTACTCTCTCCGCTACTTTGCGGCATTTTGGACAGCCTTGCTCCCAGACTCTGGGGATATACTTTGGGCTACGAATTGCTTTTACTAAATGGTGCATTCACATTCATAGGCCTTTGGGCGGTCAGCAAGAAAGCAGATACCACTTAATTTTCCCTCGACAGGAGTATGGGATTTTTTACCCCTCAAAACATCAATTTCACAACCTTAGACTTTTTTCAAAAAAACCAAGACCTTTTTTAAATTTCGCGACGTCTCGTTAAAAAAAAGTCTAGGTTTTTTTTCGGCACATAAAATCAAGCAAAATCAGAGCCATTTCCAGTGCGAAAAATCATGCTTTTTACATCTCGGCTGGCAGGTCTTTTCGCCACAAAAATACTAAAAATAGCACTCAAATTTGGTCATACGATGGCGTTTCACTAAATTTGCTTCGGCAAAATAAGTCTAAAAACGAATTTATCACTAAACATTCTATAAAAATGAGTGAACAATTAAAGAAAATCAAGCAGCTCGTCGAAATGCGTCTTAAAGCGAAACTCGGCGGAGGCGAAAAGGCCATCGAAAAGCAACACGAAAAGGGAAAAGCGACTGCACGCGAACGTATCGATCTGTTGCTCGACAAGGGTTCTTTTGAAGAAATGGATATGTTCAAGCTCCATCGCTGCCACAACTTTGGCATGGAAAACAAACACTTCCTGGGCGATGGCGTAGTAGCTGGTAGCGGTACCATAAATGGACGTCTCGTATACGTATTTGCACAGGATTTCACCGTCAATGGTGGTTCTTTGTCGGAAACTATGGCAGAAAAAATCTGCAAAGTGATGGATCAATCCATGAAGATGGGAGCCCCTTGCATCGGTCTGAATGATTCGGGCGGCGCACGTATTCAGGAAGGGATCAATGCCTTGGCTGGTTTCGGCAACATCTTCCAGCGCAACATCGAGGCTTCGGGCGTAGTGCCACAAATCTCGGGTATCTGCGGCCCTTGCGCCGGAGGTGCAGTATATTCTCCTGCCCTGACCGACTTCGTAGTGATGTTGGAAGGCGTAAGTTACATGTTCCTCACAGGTCCTAAAGTCGTGAAGACCGTGACTGGCGAAGATGTGACACAAGAAGACTTAGGTGGTGCTGGCGTACACTCAGAAAAGAGTGGTGTGTGCCACTTTGTTGCTAAGACAGAGGAGGAATTTGCGCAGTTGATTCGTACACTGCTCGGCTACCTTCCTCAAAACAACATGGAACGTGCACCACGCGTGGCATGCACAGACCCCATCGACCGCAAGGAAGATAGCCTGAACCACATCATCCCAGACAACCCCAACATGGCCTATGATATGTATCAAGTGATTTCGGCTGTGGTGGACAATGGCGAGTTCCTGGAAGTACAACGCAACTTTGCGAAGAACATTATCATTGGCTTTGCTCGCTTTAATGGTCAGAGCGTGGGTATCGTAGCTAATCAACCTAGCGTTTATGCCGGGGTGTTGGACTGCAATGCCAGTCGTAAGGCAGCACGCTTCGTACGTTTCTGCGACGCCTTCAACATCCCCATCGTCAGCCTCGTTGATGTGCCTGGTTTCCTCCCTGGCACAGGTCAGGAATACAACGCTGTGATCAGCCATGGTGCTAAGTTGCTCTACGCATACGGCGAAGCGACTGTACCAAAGGTAACCGTAACGCTCCGCAAGAGCTACGGCGGTAGCCACATCGTAATGGGCTGCAAGCAACTCAAGGCCGACATGAACTACGCTTGGCCATCTGCTGAGATCGCAGTAATGGGTGCCAGCGGTGCCGTTGCTATTTTGAACGGCAAGGAGGCTAAAGAGCAAGAAAATCCCAAGGCATTCCTCGCACAAAAGGAAAAGGAATACAACGATCTCTTCACCAATCCATACAAAGCTGCAGAATATGGTTATGTCGACGACGTGATCGAACCACGCAACACACGCTTCCGCATCTGCCGCGCTTTGGCACAATTGGAAAACAAGCGCGAGACACGTCCTGCCAAGAAGCACGGCAACAATCCGCTGTAATAACATCTAGCATAAGGAAAGGACGAAAATATGAAAGTATTCAAGTACAACCTGAACGGACAATCGCTCTGCATCCGTCTGGACGAGAGTCAAGGTACGATCTCCGACATCCTTGTAGACGGTGAGCACCTTGTACCCACCGAGGAAGAGATGCCAGCCTACGCTGCTGCGATAGCACTCGCCTTGATCGAATATGAAGTAAAAGTGGTGCACGACGACGAGCCTGGTGTGATCACACTAGTTCCTCAGCAAACTGATTGGGCACACCCCTCTGCTCTCATGACACAAATTTAATTTTAACTTGTAATGTTGAACAAAGGCGTTAGACCTTAAACATTAAATCCTAATCGTCGAACAAATGAAACAATATAAATACAAAATCAATGGTGCTCAATATGACGTGACCATTGATAGCATCTCGGGAAATCTAGCAAAGGTTGAAGTCAATGGCATTCCCTTTGAAGTGGAAATGCAAGGCTCTACGCTGGTCGAAGACAATCTGCCCACACCATCAGCAGTAGCCGAAGTGGCAGCAAGTGCTCCCACCGTAGCACCAGCAGTCGAAGCTGCTCCTGCTCCCGCTGCTAAGGGTGCAGCAGGCGCTGGCACACCTGTTAAGGCCCCATTGCCAGGCGTAGTCACCAAGTTATTGGTAAGTGCAGGTCAAACTGTGAAAAAGGGCGACAACGTATTAGTGCTCGAAGCTATGAAGATGGAAAATAATATCACTGCGGAATGCGACGGTAGTGTGACCGGCATCTGCGTTGCTGCTGGCGATAGTGTCATGGAAGGCACAGTGTTGCTCACAATCGGTTGATATCATCAATTATCTCTATAGAAAATCAGTCTCCCAAGTATGGAATGTCCACAACTTGGGAGATTTTTTTGTTACCACTTTTTGTCAGGCATATTAACATATAGGGCGAGGAAATTTTCTTATACATCAAGAACCCACGAATTCAAATCCTCGACTATTCAGGTTCGTCCTCACTCCACACTTGTTCATCCTTTGGCCAATTGACCAAATAGACGCGATCCGTGGTACGGGTAAGTGCGGTATAGAGCCAGCGCAAATAAGATAGATGGCTTGTTTCATCACTCACAATCCCTTTGTCTATAAACACACAGTTCCATTGTCCACCTTGTGCCTTATGACAAGTCAGTGCATAAGCAAACTTAATCTGCAGCGCATTATAGTAACTATCCCTTCTCACTGCCTGCATTCGCTCACGCTGTGAGGGGATATCCATATAGTCTTGCAGTACATTTTCGTACAGACGTTGATTTTCTTCTTGAGTAAGCGAAGGTGATTCGGAAGTAAGGGTCGAGAGTAACACACGACACTCTATCTCATAATCATCGTAGTCCACAAAGCGAAGTGTAGCATCTGCAAAACGGAAGCCGTGCTGATCGTGAACATTCCTCAACCGCACAACCTCTGCCATATCGCCATTGGCTATAAAATCAAAGGGTAATGTTTCCCCTTCGCTCAGCCCGGCACGCAATATTTCTGTCCAATAATAATTGTTCTTGACTGCCATCACACGATCGCCGCGAGACAATTCTTCCTCGCGATCAAAGATTCTTGCTCTGATACCTTGATTGTATACGTTGGCACGTTTGTTCGATCGTGTCACCACCACGACATCATCTGCGCCGCATCTGCTATAGTTGGTTACCAGGGTTTCTATCAACTCGTCGGCTGGCAGAAACCTCACCTCTCCCCTTTTGCTTCCCACAATAGGGGGTATCATCGCAGCTTCGCCTTGTGAGATTTGCTGGCGCAATTCTGTTGCATTTCTCAGCACCCCTGAGGCTGAAGTCTGACGCACCACCTCGGTCAGTTCGGCCTCGATGGCTTGCAATCCATATCGTCCAAAGGTGGCACCGATCAATGCTGGACTCCTCTCCTCGCCCACCGGTGGCAACTGTGCCGTATCGCCCACCATCAACAGTCGACAACCCTGTCCTTCGTAGACAAATTGGACCAGATCATCTAATAGGCAGCCCGAGCCAAACAAAGCACTGCCGCCACCACCAAAACCCATCATCGAAGCCTCGTCTACCACAAACAGCGTCTCCTTGTTTTTATTATACCCCATCTGAAAGCGTGTATCCTCCCCCTTGAACGTCTCTTGGCGGTATATCATCTTATGAATGGTATAGGCCGGCATCTCCGCATAATGGCTCAGTACCTTGGCAGCTCGTCCTGTTGGTGCCAACAGTACTACCCGACGCCCAATATTTTGCAAAGTTCGTACCAAAGCTGCGACCAACGAAGTCTTACCAGTTCCCGCATAACCGCGCAAGCAAAACACAGTGTCATAGGTAGAGGAAAACAAGAATTGCTCTAATGAGCGAACGGCCACCTCTTGGTCTGAAGTCAGATCATATTTGAAATGATGGAGCAACAATGGACGAAATTGAGGATGTATCATGATACAAAAATATTATTACCAAAAAATATACCAAAACAATGCTTTCTGTGCAAATTTACACAAATAGCATCACATCTCCACTTTTTTTACTATCTTCGTAGCTGTTTTATGAAACTATCAGCCAACCGACAGACGGCCGACTTTCAAATCACCCAAGAATCATATCATCTTAAAATCTCACTATGGTAGCTATATTCATCAATTTCCTTGCCATCATCATAGGTAGCGCTATTGGCGCAGTGGCTCGCCGTGGCATTCGCGAGAAATACATCACTGTACTCAACACTGCAATGGGACTTACAGCAATTGTCTTGGGGATCAACGTAGCCATCGAGAGTATGCAAACCAGTCAATATCCCATACTCTTCATTTTCTGCCTATCCTTGGGTGGTCTGCTAGGCACCTTGTTGCAATTAGACACTAGATTGGAGCGTGCCACCAGTCGTCTATCAAGCGGGGGCGAACTGTCCAAAGGTATCACAACTTCCATTTTGCTTTGCTGCGTAGGTACATTGGCCATCATGGGACCTGTGAATAGTGCGCTGAGTGGGGATAATACTTTCTTGATGACGCTGGCTACGATGAATCTGGTCACTATGGTCGTGATGGCTTCTTCCTATGGTTTTGGTGTAGCGATTACTTCGATTGTAGTCTTCCTTTGGCTATCTGGTATTTATGGTATTGCGACACTTTCAGCCGAATTTATTTCGCCCGAACTGACCAGCGAAATCTCTATCGTCGGTGGTATTCTCATTGCCGCTTCTGGTCTCGGCGTACTCAATATCAAGGACTGCAAAACGATCAATCTGTTGCCTGCATTGATTATGCCCATGCTATTCTTCCTAGGTAAGAAATTGCTAGAGACGATTAATTGACGAAAATAGTCTATCCAACAAATACAGAAAGCGAGGGAATATCGGACATCCCCTCGCTTTTTTGTATTTACAACCTATTCAAATGTTCAGCGGCAGCACCTTTGCCTTTGTATTTGCTGCGTACTGCATTGAATCTGTACCTTACGCTCAAGCGCACGCAACGTGTGTCGCCCATACCGCTTTGTTCGAACACTGCCTGAGGTAGAAACAGACGCGGCGCGTTCTTGCCGATGCTGTGCAATAAGTCTTCACCCGAGAGTGTGAAGGATAATGCCCCTTTGAGCATGGTCTTTTGCAACGATACGTTCAGATAGAAGACATCAGCCCTGGTCAAGCGTGCATTTTGCATATCACCCGGCGAAGTATATTGTAAGTTCGTGTTAATTGTAAAGTCTTTTGGCAGGGTGAAAGTATTGATCCATTTGCCGACAAATATAGGTTTGTTGAAACGCATCTGCTGTCCTTGCACATCCATCTCGAGCCATTGCTTTTGTACGGCGGCTGTGATTTGCGGTCTCCACCATTTTACCTTTGGCGCGGCGGTAATCATCACTGTCATGCTGGGGATGGAGTGATTGGTCTGATAGATATGAATTGCCGAGGGATTATTTCTTAACGCCTCGCCCCATGTGATAATTTGGTCCTTGGCATAGTTGAAAGAGACGACACCTTGTAGAAATTTCCACACACCCATCAGTGTCACATCGTGCGTAATGACAGGTTTGAGTAAGGGATTTCCACTTTGCATCAAATAGCGGTTGCCATAGGTCAAGTTGCTGGACAATTCGCCGTAGGTTGGTCTGCGCGTCTTGGTATTATAGGAGAGCATCCACTGCGTTTGTTTCCATTTCGTAGAGAGTGATATGTTGGGGAAGAATCGGTGGTAAATGCGGCTCTGTTCTGGGCGATAAATACCAGCAGAGAAATAATCGAAATCTACATATTCGTAACGTAAGCCGGCAGAAAGTTGTCCCCACTTGAAGGGGCGTGCATATTCTGCAAAGGCGGCTGCATTTTGCTCCTTGAGTTGTGAGTAAGAGGTTACGACGCCATATTGCTCGGTGGGAACTATATTGTCGTCATGGCGGTCTGTGAAAGTATATTGAGCACCTACGCAGAATCTCCCCTGCCATAGTGGGAAAGCATATTGACCCTTGGCTGCGAAGAGTTGATTGCTCACGGGATTCACAGATTCCACGATGCGGTCATCGTTGTTCTCGCTTTCCTCTACGGTGATTTGTTGCTTTTCATGTTTGTTGGTATAAAAGTCGGCGTCGAAGGAAAGTTCGCCCTTGCCGATTTGTCCGACGTAGTAGGCGTTGAGTTGGTGCAACGGGTCGTGCTTCCCCTTTATGTCAAGGCGGCTTTCCAAATGGTCCACATATTGTCCGTTTGCCCATACGTCTGCGCTCAATGTGCCGTTGCCTCTGTCGTCGAAGTCGTTGCTGAGGTCATAGCGCACGCCGATGCTGTGGCGCGGAGTAATGTCGTAATTGAATCCCAACTTGCCCCCGAGGTGCCATTTCTCACCTGTGCTCGTTTGCTCAATACGCTGTGTCCACAGGGTGTCGGCATTGACTTCCTGGAAGAGTTCTGTATCACCATATCCCTTGCCTTGATAATAATTGATGCCGGCGAAGATGTCCAGAGCGTTGCGTCGGTAGTTCAAGTCCAGCGAAGTGTTGCCATAGGTGTGGCGTCCTTGCTTCAATTGCCCCAATGCGTCGAGACTGATCCCCTCACCTTGTCGTTTGATCGTGCGGATGCGTACCACGGCATTTGTCGTCGCATCATATCGTGCACCGGGATTGCGCACCACCTCGACGGCTCGGATTTCGCTGGGGCGGAGCAGTGAAAGTTCGGCGGCGTCTCGCACGCGTCGACCATTGATATAGTACACTGGTGCCCCCTTGCCGATCACTTCTATGCCATCCTTTGTGCGTCCCAGACCTGGGATTTGCTCCAGCATCTCTTCGGCCGTATTCAGTTTCTCTAGGTATGTGCCGCTCACCGTAGTCACTAGTGCATCGCCCTCTATACGTGCTATGGCGCGCTGGGCGGAAACGACGGCCTCGCCCAGGTTTTGCGTCATCGTATCTACGCGCAGACTATCTCCTGCGTCGGTGGCTGTGGGTATAGCGGTGGCTGTGCCGCAGGTCATCATTGCCCCGGCAAATGCCAAAAGTGAATAAGTTTTCATCGTGAATTATTTTGCGGAATCTGCGTCCTTTCCTTTTTGATAAGCCTCTTCGAGCATCTCCAGAGTTACACCCAATTGCTTCATGCGTTTGAACAAGTCGGGCAGGAATTCGTGCATGAATTCCTGGCGCCTTTGTTGCTTGATAATATCGCAAGCATCGGGAGAAACGAAGTAGCCCAGACCGCGACGATTGTAGATGACGCCTTGCAGTGCCAAGGTTTCGTAGGCTTTGACCGCCGTATTGACATTCACCCCCAGCAGGGCGGCATATTCGCGCACGCCGGGCACTTTGCCGTCGGTGGGATATACGCCTTGCAGGATGTCGTCTGCCAAACGCTCGGCCATCTGTATGTAGATGGGGTGCGAAGTCTTAAATTCTGTCATACCATGTTTGTTTAGAGATGACTTGGATACGGTTGTAAAGACGGCGGGTCAGGCAGAACTGGACCACACTTAATACGAGCAGAATGCAGGCTGCGACGACACGCATCACATCAAAAACATTGTCAACGGTACTCTCGCCAGGAATATCAAAATTTTCCAGGAAAAGTACCAATAGGATAAAACCACCCATCAGACACAGCGTAGTTTTCAACAAAGCACGGCGACGGAATAGCGCACTGCCCATGGCATAGAACGTCGCAATCCAAGTCATAAACGCACAAAACAAAAAGTGGTCCAAGGTTTCGCCATCCCAATAAAAGGTCGTTTTGAGCAGCATTTCTGGTATCAGCTTGTGGCAAATCAGTGGTAGCGTGTTTTCAAAAAGCAATGGAGAAAGTATCCAGCGTACCACGTCTGCCAAAGCTATTGCGACCAAAAATACGATAGGGAAACCTACACAGCAGAGCAGGAAACGGGCTGCAAACTTCTCGCCCTTTGTGGCAGGCAGCATGAGTTGGTGCACACGCTTCTGCTTGGTGGAGAAATTGGCAAAGAGCTCGGATATAAATACCAGGGTCGTGCATACTATAAATACAGGCATTGAATCATATACGGCTACGTAAAATCTTTCGCTGCCATCATGTAATAGATATTTGGGATGGGCTAAGTATATCAACATCAGCGCACCCAGAAAAAGTCCGACAAGGAGGCTGATGTATCTCTTGCGATTCATGCTCAAATCCTGCAGTAGCAAGTATTTGATGCGGGTCAGTGAATTTGAGTTCATATATAGGAATATTAATTCTGTTAATCAGTTGTTTGTTTTTCTCTATTCAATATAAATATATAGGAGTGATTTTCTTCCTACGCCTTCAAATAGCGCTCCACCAAGTCGGGTTGTACGGACAAGGCATTGAAGAAGAGTTCCAGATTGAGCACGGTTTCTTCGCCACCAGGGTTGGGATAGACCACAGCCGTACCTGCCAGGTTGGGTTCTTGGTAAATCACCGTGCTCGGCACATCACTTGTCGGCACCACGGCGAAGCTCAGACGCTCGGTGATGTCAGCAGTAGCCCCTTCGTAGTGTAGTTTGCTGTTCTTGAGCAGAATGACGCGATCCAGCAGATACTCCACATCGCGCACTTGGTGAGTGGAAATGATGATGATGCGCTCGTCGTTCATGCACGAGGTGACGACACGGCGAAATACGGCCTTGGATGGGATGTCGAGCCCGTTGGTGGGTTCGTCGAGCAGGAGCAATCGGGTGCCCGTAGCCAGGGCAAAGCAGAGCATTGCCTTCTTCTTTTGCCCCATCGACAGACTCTTCAGGTCGACGTCCATGGGCAATTCAAATTCCGCCATACAGCGCCCCAGCTGCTCGTGATCAAATCGCGGATAGAGCGGAGCATGCAGGCGCACGTATTTTTCAAAAGAAATCTTTGGCGCATCAAATTCCTCGGGCAGGATATAGATGTCCTGCAGGGTGTCGAGTTGGCGCTTAGTCACATTGATGTCGTTCATTATCACCTTGCCCTTGTCGGGAAAGAGTAAGCCCGAGAGCAGATAGAACAGGGTCGACTTGCCCGTACCATTCTTGCCCAGAAGTCCGTAGATAGCGCCTGGATGCAGCGTGAGCGACAAATCCTCGATCACGTTAGGCTTCTTTTTGCCATAAGCAAATGTCAGGTTTTCAATCTTTATCATAATATATCTGTTAATTGGTTTGATGCGTTATGATACTCGTTTCCTATACCCAAATAGGCGTAATAGTGAAATAGTACACCGCAAAAGTATGACAATATTAAATATCCTCCAAATTTTTCAAGTATTTTTTTCATCTTTTTCTGAAAAAACATTTCTTTGCTCAGTTTTTCGCCCAGAGTTAAGTGACAAAAACGACACCAAGGTAAGGGCACTTTTCGCCACCCCAAAAGTGCGAAAAATTTTGACATTTCAAATTTTCAAACTAGAACGGCTGGATACGTTTGAACCTTACGGAAAATGAAAAAGTCTAGGGTTTGTTGAAAAAAAGTCTAAGGAAATTTCAACGAGACGGCGCGAAATTTTCACAAACCCTTGACTTTTTTCTGCGCTCCGACACCTTATTTTTGCCCCAAAAGTTGGGGAATTGTGAAAAAATCGCCGAAAAATCCCCAGATTATTAGTAATATCACAAAATAAGTTTCGATTTTGACAACTTCATACTGCGATATTTGCGAGCAAAGATAAAGCACGAAAAATCTGAGCGATTCTCGGACAAAAAAATCAGGCAATAATACGGGGCGTTTTCCCATATTTTTGCCTGAATTTATTACCTGGATCAAATGCTTGGATACTCTATTCTTCCTTCCCAAAAGTGTCGAGCCATTCCTGCTCAAAGTTGGGGGTGAAGTAACCTGTGCCAATGCGATCAAGGATTTCTTTCTTGGTGAAATATCTACCTTCGGCTACCTCGTCAGATGGGGTGGGCGTGACTTCAGTTTCTATCTTGTAGACGTAGACTAGTTCGCGCTCTACCTCACTCTGGTGAATGTAGGTGCGCACCAATGTGGCGCCTGTGGCATCAATGCCTATCTCCTCGGCACTCTCGCGCATCAGGGCTTCGGTCACTGTCTCGCCCATGGCAATGTGTCCACCCACGGCAGTGTCCCATTTGCCGGGCTGTATGTCCTTCCAATCGGGGCGCTTCTGCAAGTACAACGATCCGTCGGGCGCGAAGACGTGCAGGTGGACTACGGGGTGTAACCAGTGGGTGTGAGCGTGGCACTCCTGACGTGTGGCGCACGAGAGCGTTTCACCACCCTCTCCCACCAATGGCAAAATCTCGTCGGGTGTATCAAGCAACGAACTATCTCCGTAACTGAGGAAACGGAAGTCGTGGGCCAAGGCATAGTCGTAGATGCGGTGCCAATCACCACGTACAAAGGCGGATACAAGCAGTAGCAACGTGCTGCCTGGCTGGTGGAAATTGGTGACGATGTGGCGCACATAGTGGAAATGATAACCTGGTGCGATGATGATGCGAGTAGAAGTGCATAGTGTATTGAGCCCATGGCGATCCAGATAGTCAAGGATGGCGCACAAGGCTTCGTGCGGTGTCAATTTTTCCCCCTCAGCACGTGCATACTCGTAGGGCATCCATTGTGGCACGGCGAGTTCTTCGGGCGAAGCGTCGGGATTTTGATACGCTAACACACCTATATAATACAAACTCTCGAGCGTGCGCACAGAAGTCGTACCCACAGCCACACACTGACAGTGGTGGGCGAGCAATTGCTCTATGATGTTTCGCCCTACAGCTATCCATTCTGCATGCATCGTATGGTCGCCGATGGATTCGCTCTTGACGGGTTTGAAGGTGCCAGCACCAACGTGCAGGGTGATTTCGCCACGGGTAATGCCGCCTTGGTCTATGGCTTGTAAGACTTCGGGAGTAAAGTGCAAACCAGCAGTGGGAGCAGCTACCGACCCCTTGATTTTAGAATAGACGGTCTGATAGGTGCTGAGGTCGCTGGCTTCGGTGTCGCGGTTGAGATAGGGGGGAATGGGCAATTCGCCTATGGCATCCAATATCTCGGAAAATGAAATATCGTCGTGTCCCCATTCGAAGGTGACAACGTGTCCCGTGTCGTGAGTTTCGCCGCGTGTGGCGCTCAATTGTATCACACGACCAGCCACCTCGATTTCTTTCACCAAGGCGCCTTCTTTCCACTTCTTCAGATTACCTACCATACAGATCCAACTACACGCACGGGGCTGTGCAAAGGATTGTGCATAGTCGGTCGGCGTATGTGGTTCCAAACAGAAGATTTCGATATTTGCCCCAGTACTCTTTTGAAAATGCAGGCGTGCATAGATCACCTTCGTGTTGTTGAAGATCATCAGTGCGCCCTTGGGGAGCAATTCGGGCAGCGAGCGAAACCCATATTCCTGGATTTCGCCGCCGCGATAGTGCAATAATTTCGACTGGTCCCTTTGCTCGAGCGGATACTTAGCAATGCGTTCGTCGGGCAAGTGATATTTGTAGTCTTCGATTTGGATTTGTTCGGTACGGGTCATAGATAGGGTAGAAATTCTTAGGTTGGTAGGTGGGCAAGTGGAGGAGGTTTTAGGTATTGAGTGCTCTGAATATTCCGAAAATACTGAATACTCAAACTTTCTCAAATCCTAAAACCTCCTCCCCACCCTCAAATTACTATTCGGGAATGCGTGCAATCAACGAACGGAAGATTTCTGCCATCAAAGGTTGTACGGCATTGGCAGCCTTTTGTACTTCTTCGTGGCTCACTTCAACGATTTTGCCCTCTACGCCCAGGTCGGTGATGATGCTGATACCAAATGTGCGGATGCCGCAGTGGTGAGCCACGATCACTTCGGGCACGGTGCTCATACCAACGGCGTCGCCACCGAGGATGCGGTACATTTTGTATTCAGCAGGGGTTTCGAAAGTTGGTCCTTGAGTTGCGAGGTAGATACCCTCTTGCACTTTGATGCCTTTTTCCTTTGCTATCTCGCGAGCCATTTGCAGAAATTCCTTGTCATAAGCTTCGCTCATATCTGGGAAACGTGGACCAGTGGGGAAGTTGGGACCATGCAAGGGATGTTCGGGCATGAAATTGATGTGGTCGGTGATGAGCATCAAATCGCCGATTTCGAAG
>JAGKTZ010000002.1 GCA_021153165.1 Prevotellaceae bacterium | reverse complement strand
CTCGCACACATACACATATATAATATATATAAGGTGCGAAGGATTGAAGTAAAAGGGATATTAACGCTTGCTGAATTGGAAGCGACGACGTGCCTTTGGTTGACCTGGTTTCTTACGTTCAACCTCACGAGAATCGCGAGTCATGAAACCTTCAGCGCGAAGTGCTTTCTTGTCGTCTGCATTGATCTTAACAAGTGCGCGAGCGATAGCGAGGCGGAGCGCTTGGCTTTGACCTGTGAAACCACCACCGTTCAAATTTACCTTGATGTCATACTTTTCTTCTACATTCAAGAGAGCCAATGGTTGCTTAACCACGAACTGGAGAATAGGAGAAGGGAAGTATTCAGTAAGGTCACGCTTGTTGATTGTGATTTTACCAGTACCTTCTGTAACAAAGATACGAGCAACCGAACTCTTACGACGGCCTAATGCGTTTATCATTTCCATACCTGCAAATTATTTATAGAGGTTAATATCAATTGCCTTGGGTGATTGTGCTTCGTGCTTGTGTTCAGCTCCTTCGTACACATAGAGATTGTTGAGGAGTTTCGCAGCAAGACGGTTCTTAGGAAGCATACCCTTCACTACACGACGGAGCAATTTTTCAGCGCCATCAGGCTTAGCCATGATGCTAGCAGGTGTGTGTTCGCGTTGACCACCGGGATAACCTGTGTAAGTGTAATAGATGCGATCTGTCCACTTCTTACCAGTGAGTCTCACCTTGTCGGCATTAATAATAATCACATTGTCACCACAGTCTACGTGAGGAGTAAAGTTTGGTTTGTACTTACCACGCAACAGCTTGGCAACCTTTGTACAAAGACGACCCAATACTTGGTCAGTAGCATCAACTACAACCCATTCTTTGTTTACGGTCTCTTTGTTTGCAGAAATGGTCTTGTAACTTAAAGTGTCCACTCTTGTAAAATTTTTAATTAAATAACTACTAAATTTATCTTTACCTACAAGCCTTTTGATGACTCGTCGCCCCGGCCAATGAGACGCTTTGTCGACTCATAGATTCGCAGAGTTTACCCCTGCTTGATAATAATCGGCGTGCAAAAGTACCACTTTTTTACGAAACAGCAAACACTTCCCGCTCTTTTTTCCACATTTTTTCTTATAAATTAAGCACTTTTGCAACATTATAGCCATTACAAAAAAGCAACAAAACATCTACCACAATACAGCACGTCGCAAATTCACAAAAAAAATATTGCCATCTGCTGTAGTTTTTTCGCATATTTGTGCGTCTAATTATATATCCATGAAATATACTATGAACCCTCAAGATATCGAGTTTGAAAGAATAATACACGAGCATAAGAGCACCATCTACACGGTGTGCTATATGTTTTCAAAAGATGCAGACGAGGTCAACGACCTGTTCCAAGAAGTTTTGATCAACTTGTGGAAGGGATATGCCTCATTCAAGGGCGAGAGCAAATTAGAAACATGGATATGGCGTGTCAGTTTCAACACCTGCTCTTCGGAGAAACGTAAACGCAGAGTCCACGAAGACATACCTCTCGCTATGGACATTAACCTATTTTGCGACATGGACGACGACACCCAACAAATCCAAATGCTCTACCGCCGCATCCATCGTCTTAAGCCATTTGACCGCGCCATTGTTTTGCTGTGGCTCGAAGGTCTTCCTTACGAAGAAATTGCCGCCATCATCGGCATCTCTGTAAAGAATGTAAGCGTACGCCTCTATCGCATCAAAGAGGAACTAAAGAAAATCTCCGACCAATAACACCCGACCAACATGACACAACATATTGACTCAAAAGAACTGCTCGAAATGAAGGAGCAAATGGCTTTGTTGAAGCAAAAGCTGGAAAAAGAAACGATTGTCCACGAACAATTGATGCGTAAGGTCATGAGAGTAAAAGCAGACTCATTAAGAACGAAAGCTATCCTGGAAAGCATCCTGGCCTTAACAGTTATCCCCGTTTTCACATGGGTCATGCATTCATTATTCCACTTCTCTATCGCTCTGTGCTTGTTCTTCGGCATTGTTGTTACCTGCGCACAAATTTACAGCTATTATATTCATCATCACTTCCGCCCAAAAGATTTTATAAACAATAGCGTTATAGAAGCCAAAAAAGAAACACTTCGATTAAAGACGTACTATGCAAATTGGCTCAAGTATATCAGTATACCGTTTGACATCACATTCCTTACTTGGTTCATCTACGAATCCATCCAGTTATCACAAGCCAATAGCACAAGCACAATAGTCTTCAGTATTTCCTTCGTTGTCATTTTCATAACTATGTTTATATTAGCAATGGGACAATACTTCAAGATACAACGTACTGCCGACGAAATAATCGGTCATATTGAGGAATTATGTCGTCTGAATGAGAAAAAACTCTGAATAACACAAAAAAGTCACGAAAAAATTTTGCTACAAAAAAAAAAAAAAATACAACTTTGCAAATAGAATTAGTTTATCAACCTTAAATACACATTATAGCCTATGAAAAAGACATTTACACTCTTATTACTCCTCTGCTTTTGCGGGATTGCTGGAGCACAAACCAAAGTCATTCTCTCAGAAGATTTTTCGAAGTTTACGGCAGGTACAGAGGAAGCGCCAGACACAGTAGCTATAAGTTCCAACGATGATTATTTCCAATCTCCAGGATATTTCCAAACTTCAGGATGGCGCTGGTGGGGCGACCTCTATCAAGCGGGTGGAATAGCTCTGTTGAAGAAAAGTACGTCCTTATCAACTCCTGAAATAGATTTAGATGGATATTTCGAAATCAAGATGCGTGTGAAGCGCGTAAGTCCTGGAAAAGAATGGTTGGACTTTTGGTGGGATATGCCTTATGCAGGTGCTAATGGATCTGTTGAAATCAGTGATGAATGGTCAGAAGTAAAATTGTCGGATATTGGCTGGAGTGGAGGACTTTCAAAGATTTCGATGTCTGCAAGCAATAGTGACATTTTAATTGATTGGATTGAAGTAAGTTTAACCGCACTCAGCCAACCTCAGTTGCAGGCAGAAAGTAAATTGAAATATGATGGCTTCACCGCTTCATGGAATCCCGTAGTGGGTGCAGATGAATATATCATATCTGGTTATGCTCAAAAGGCAGTAGGCGAAGATGGCGTGTGTGTCATTGCCGATTTGAATTTTGATAATATCAAAGATACAGGTTATACGGAAGATGCCCCTTATGTGGAAACGTCTAAGCACGCTTTAATATATCTGGATAATATTTGCGACAATGACTATGCTGGTTGGCAAATCTATGCGCCTGTTTATATTGACGGCGCAATTGGGCTGTCTGGTGCATTCGGGTCTGGGAATTATGGTTTCCTCAGGTCTAACTCTTACGACCTGTCTGGTATTGACGGAAAGGTGACCATGAGTTTACGCATGAAAGCGCCATTAGGTCATGAAATAAATATCGATTTGCTGTCACGCACAAACACAGCTCTTCAAGATTTGTATCAAGTCGACGGCAAACGATTTACTGGGACAGGCGAATGGGAAGCCTACGAATTTACGTTTTCTGGTGGACGTGAAAAGTGTCTCTTCGATATCACATATTATGGCTCTACCGCCTCGGATATATTATTGCTTGATGATATACGCATCGTGCAAGAGCTTCCCGCAGGGACAGTGCGCGAACACTTTTTCTTAAACAAGGTGGTAAAGGAACCCGTCCAGGACGTCGTAATCCCTACTTGCTTTTATGGTTGCCCCATCAAATATATGGTAGCTGCAAAGAAATATTTACCAGAAACGCCACGATATGGTTTCCCTTATATCCTGAGTGATAATTCAGAGAACCGTACGCTGACGTTGCCCGGCGTACCTGATGGCATCACCGCTACTCCTTCTGAGCAAAAAGCAATAAATGCTATTTACGACCTAAGCGGACGCAAACTTTCCGAGAAGCCACAAAGGGGATTTTATATCCAGGGCGGACGCAAGTATATCGCACGATAAGTTACCACGGTAACACAACCAACTACATTGGTGTCTGATATTCGAATATTGGGCACCAATATTTTTTTTGCGCAAACCATCTTTAAAATATAAATCAGAAGAAAAAAATAAAAAAATTATGTAGTTTTGCAATAATACCGTGCGTCTAACGGGTAAAATTTCTAAATCAAGAACCATGAAAACTACAGAAATTGCATTCGAGGAAATGCTTCGAGAGCACAAGAATACGATATACACCGTGTGCTATATGTTCTCGAAAGACCGAGAAGAAGTCAACGACCTGTTCCAGGAGGTAGTGATTAACATCTGGAAAGGTATGCCCTCGTTCAAGGGGGAAAGCAACGTGAAGACCTGGATATGGCGCATCAGTTTCAACACCTGCATTTCGTTAGGCCGAAAGAAGAAACGCGCCGAAAAGGTTCCGCTATCGATGGCGATCGACCTATTCAACGACGGCAATGAAGAGACGCGGCAAATCAAGCAACTCTATGAGCGCATACACCGCCTGCAACCCTTCGACCGCGCCATCGTTCTTTTGTGGCTCGAAGGCTTGCCCTACGACGAGATCGGCGCCATCGTTGGTATATCTACGAAGAATGTCTCGGTGCGCCTCTACCGCATCAAAGAGGAATTAAAGAACATGTCTAACCATCAAGAATAAAAGTTATGATTAATAATGATATAGACTCAAAGGAATTGCGCGAAATGAAAGAGCAATTGGCACTTTTGACACGCCAATTGGAAAAGGAGGAAATCATCAGCAAACGCATGATTCGCCAGGCGATGAAAAGCAAAGCCTATTCGCTACGCAGAGACGCCATCATCGAGGGGGTGATTTGCATCATCTTGGCTCCCCTCTATATATGGCTTGCACCACTGCTGGGTTTCTCTATCTACTTTAGTATCTTCACTGCACTCTTTTTGCTCTTTGCAGCCTACTACAACTACTACATGCACAGTCAATTTGACCCCGAGAATTTCATAGATGGCAACATCGTCGAGGTACGCAAGAAGACAATTAAGCTAAAAAGGCAATACGCCAAGTGGCTTCCCCAATTTGGCATTCCATTCATCATCATATTCCTTGTGTGGTTCGTTTACGATGTCACACGTTACTACCAAGGCGAATTATTAAAGGGGGTACTTGTCGGCGGCGCAGTTGGTCTAATCATCGGGGGTATAATAGGCTTGCGACAACGATTCAAAACCCTCCGCAAAACAGACGAAATCATTCGACAAATAGAAGAGTTGGAAGAAGAATAGTCTGTTCACACACAAAGATATATCAGATTTAGCAAAAGCACTGCTTTATAATTATCATTAAACCACTTCGCCAGCCCGTTTGGGTTGGCGTTTTTTATTTTATCTATCTAAAGTCGCAACATCAGCCTCACCTATTTGGGGATTAAAAGAGAATAATTTTCTCTCCCCTTTTACCCCCCAAAAAAAACATTAGACCTTTTTCAAAAAAGGTTAGACCAATTTTAAAAAAGGTTAGACTTTTTTTCAACGAGACGTCGCAAAGTTTTCACAGCACTTTTTTCATCAAAACAAAGACTTTTCAAAAAAAGACAAAGCAAAATGAAGTTTCTCATTGCGATTAACCAACTTTATACGTAATATTCATTAAATTTGCACGTATTATGGAACAAAGCAACAAATACATTTATTCCACCCAGGTGCTGGAGTGGATGACGATATGCACAGAGTTTTGCAAATATCTGGAAAATTGTCGTGGCGAGGAGCAGGCACGCTTCGTCGACGTGATGCGTGGACTGCTGCCCATGCTCTACCTAAAGACTTCGCTGCTCAGCAAAGATATTGATGCCGAGGGCTACAATGAAGACAGTGTCACCGAGGAGGACTACAACTATATTCGTGCCAACGTAGCGGCCATTATGAAGGAGAAGGACGACTACCTGGATGTATTCGTGGAGGACTTCAAATATTCCGACCAAGCCGTGCTGTGCACAGTGAGCGAGAACCTGGCGGATATCTATCAGACCGTGCGCAACACAGTCGAGGTGTTTCGCGAAGGGTATGAAGAGGCGATGGAAGTGGCCGTCGTAGAAGCAATAGATAGTTTTGAGCACTATTGGGGACAACGCTTGCTCAATGCACTGCGTGCCCTGCATGATGCACGATATTCCGACCAATACGAATAGGCCATGCAGATCATTCCACAACGCGAACTATTCGTCAGTACCAACAAGGCAATCATCAATACGCTGCCACGCTTCGTCTTCAGCGGCAAGATTGTCGTGATTCAATCCGAGTCGGAAGCGATACGCGCGGTCCAGGCTTTGCGCCAATCTACCCTGCTGGGCATAGACACCGAAACGCGCCCTGCGTTCAAAAAGGGAGTGACGCACAAGGTAGCCCTGCTTCAGATCTGCGACGGCAAGGTCTGTTTCCTCTTCCGCTTGAATCAGATCGGCATGCCGCAGTGCCTGGTGGAATTGCTGAGTGATCCGTCGATCACGAAGGTGGGTCTGTCGCTCAAGGACGACTTCCTGATGCTGCGACATCGCCAGAAGTTCAGTCCAAACGGCTGCATAGACATACAGCATCTGGTAGGCGATCTGGGCATCAAGGATATGAGCCTGCGGAAACTCTTTGCCAACATCTTTCGCCAGAAGATTTCGAAGAATGCCCAACTGTCCAATTGGGAAGCCGACGTACTGACAGCAGCACAACAGACCTATGCCGCCACAGATGCTTATGCGTGCATCCTGCTCTACGAGGCATTGAAACTTTATAGTCGACATAAGAATTACACATTGATAGAAAACGAAAATAGACCATGAGAAAATATCGCAAACCAGCTGCGCCGACATTGATTCACGAAGATGAAATCCGTGGCGAGCACAAGAAAATGATACAACTTCTGCCCAAGAAGGAAGAGAGTCTGAGACGCTTTCACCCCTGGATATTCTCGGGTGCCATAGCGCGGATGAGCGATTCGCTGAAAGAGGGCGATTTGGTATTAGTCGTAGACAACGAGGGCGAGTTTCTGGCCTGGGGACACTATCAAATCGGTTCGATCGCCGTACGTGTACTCTCGTTCGAAGACCGCCCCATCGACGCTGCATTCTGGGAGGAGCGCATCAGCGAAGCCTACGCTTTGCGCGTCACACTGGAACTGGCTGGCGCCAATGACAATGACATGTTTCGCCTGGTGCATGGCGAAGGCGACCGCTTGCCAGGCCTGATCATCGACGTCTATGGCAAAACGGCGGTGATGCAAGCCCACTCGGTAGGCATGCACTATTGCCGTGAAGACATCGCCAAGGCTATTGTCAAGGCCTCCAAAGGTGCGATACAGAATGTCTACTACAAATCAGAGACCACCCTACCCTATAAGGCGGATCTGAAGCAGGAGAATGGTTTCCTCGTTGGTGGCGACCTGGAGAATGTGGCTCGCGAATACGGCATCAAATTCCATATCGACTGGCTGGAAGGACAAAAGACAGGCTTCTTTGTCGACCAACGCGAAAACCGCAAACTGCTGGAACAATATGCTGCCGGCAAGCGCGTACTCAATATGTTCTGCTACACAGGGGGGTTCTCTGTCTATGCGATGCGAGGGGGTGCTGAATTGGTGCACTCTGTCGACGCCAGTGCCAAAGCGATTGAACTGACCAAGGCTAATGCCGAACTCAATTTCCCAGGAGACAAGCGCCACGAAGCCTACGCTGAGGATGCGTTCAAGTTTTTGGAAAGAGCCGGCAGTGAATATGATTTGGTTGTGCTCGACCCTCCTGCCTTCGCTAAGCACAAGGATGCCCTGCGCAATGCTTTGAAGGGTTACACACGTCTCAATGCCATCGCTTTCAAGAAGATCAAAAAGGGCGGCATCCTGTTCACCTTCAGCTGTTCGCAAGCGGTCAACAAAGATCAGTTCCGTCTGGCTGTCTTCACCGCCGCTGCGCAAAGTGGCCGACACGTGCGCATCCTACACCAATTGCATCAGCCAGCCGACCACCCTATCAATATCTATCACCCCGAGGGCGAATACCTGAAAGGACTCGTCTTACAAGTAGAATAATATGGAAACGAAAGAAACTTTCCCTATTGCGAAGATCAACATCGGACTCTATGTGACGCGCCGCAGAGAGGATGGCTACCATGATTTGGAAACGATCTTCTACCCCATTCCTCTGCACGACAATCTGAGTATTTCTCCGCTCAAGATGAGTGATGCGCCCTATCAACTGCAAACGGCGGGACACAAGATCGAGGGCAATCCTGAGGACAACCTGATTGTCAAGGTGTACAAGCAACTGGCTGAGGAATTTGACCTACCTCCGCTGGATATTTACCTCTACAAGCGCATTCCGATGGGTGCTGGGTTGGGCGGTGGCAGTAGTGACGCGGCGGCGATGATTAAGCTACTGAACGAAACCTTTGACCTGGGTCTGAGCACAGCGGACATGGAGCGCAGAGTAGCACGCCTGGGTGCCGATTGTGCCTTCTTCGTACAGGGCAAACCTGCTTTTGCCACTGGCATCGGTGATATCCTGACTCCCATCGAACTTTCGCTCAGCGGTATGCATTTGGTATTGGTAAAGCCCGACGTCTTCGTTTCTACCAAGGAAGCCTACGGCGGCATTGTCCCAGCCACTCCCGAGCACGATCTGCTCGAGGCGATCAAAGCACCGATTGCAGAGTGGCGCCACACCGTGAGCAATGATTTCGAGAAGAACGTATTCCGCCTGCACCCCGAGATTGCGGCCATCAAGCAAACACTCTACGACATGGGCGCCGTGTATGCCTCGATGAGCGGTAGCGGCAGCACCGTATTTGGTCTATTCCCACATGCTGTAGAGGAAGCAGAGCGCGCATTTGACGACTGCTTCGTGTGGCAAAGCAAACTGTAGCGAAAGTTAGTCTTGACCAGCAGACTGACAATAGCCCTAAAGAAAATAAAACCTAAAACAACATATTCATTATGACTAAAAAAATTGTAATTGCCGCATTGGCATTGTTCTCTACATTTACGATGAGGGCACAAGACATCAACATCATCCCTACTCCGGTAGAGATGCATGTGGGCAAAGGCAACTTTACACTTGATGCCAACACATATTTGGTATACAAGGGTAAGGAAATCAAGGAGGTTGCCGAATTCTTTGCAGAAAAAGTACGCCGCACAACAGGTTTCCCACTTAAGAAGGGGAAATTAGGCAAGACGAAAAACATCGTATTCCAACTGGATACCATCATCAAGGGTAAGGAAGAATACATGCTCGAAGTCACACCGGAAATTGTTGTAGCTAAAGCACGTACTACGGATGGTTTGTTCTATGCCGTACAGTCTTTGTTGCAACTTCTTCCTCCCTCTGTCGAAGGTAAGCAAGTCGTTAAAACTACAGCATGGGAAATACCAGCTGTACAAATCAAGGACTATCCTCGCTTCCCCTATCGTGGCGTGATGCTAGACCCCTGCCGTCACTTCTTGCCCGTAGATGCTGTGAAACGACAAATCGAGATGCTCTCGGTCTACAAGATCAACCACCTGCACTGGCACTTGACCGAGGACCAGGGTTGGAGAATCGAGATCAAGAAGTATCCCAAATTGACAGAAATCGGCTCAAAGCGTGTCGAAGGTGACGGAACGATCCACCAGGGCTACTATACTCAAGATGAAATCCGCGATGTCGTAGAGTTTGCACGCCGTCATCACATCACCGTCGTACCCGAACTGGAAATCCCAGGCCACGAACTGGCTGCAATCGCTGCTTATCCCGAACTGTCATGCCGCGGCGAAGCGACAGACCCTCGTATCATTTGGGGGGTCGAAGACGTCGTGATGTGTCCAGGTAAGGAGCTGATGTTTGAGTTCCTGGAAGGTGTCATCGACGAAATGGCAGAATTGTTCCCCTCTACTTATTTCCACATCGGTGGTGACGAATGTCCCCGCGGCGAATGGGAAAAGTGCCCCAAGTGCCAAGCACGTATGAAGGAACTGGGCTATACGAAGGAGGCACAGTTGCAAAGTTATATCGTAGGCCGTGTAGAGAAATACCTGCGTACTAAGGGCAAGACCATCATCGGTTGGGACGAAATCCTGGAAGGCGGCAATCTGGACACCACAGCCATCGTGATGTCATGGCGCGGCGAGTCCGGCGGTATTGCTGCGGCTAAGGCTCATCACCACGTACTGATGACGCCAGCCGACCAAGGTTGCTACTTCGACTACTACCAAGGCGACCCCATCGTCGAACCAGCCTACTTCGGCGGTTACTACACATTGGAACGCATGCATAGCTACGACCCCGTGCCCGCCGTATTGAAGGAACAAGGCAAGGAGAAATATGTACTCGGTATCCAGGCCAATAACTGGAGTGAATATATCCACACACCTGGCCGTTTGGAAAATGGACTTTACCCACGTGCCCTGGCTTTGGCAGAAGTGGGATGGAGCCCCATGGAAACGCGCAATTTCCCCGACTTCGTACGCCGCGTGGACTACGATCACACCCTGCGCATGAAAGCCCACAATATCAACCTGCACGTCCCCGTGCCCGAACAACCGGGCGGTTCATGCAATCACGTAGCCTTCACCGACCAGTATCAACTCGCTCTCAAGACCTCACGTCCTCTCCCTATCTACTACACCCTCGACGGCACTGCGCCCACTACAGCTTCTACGCTCTACACAGGTCCAATCGCTATCAATCGCACCACCACTGTACGCGCCATAGCTGTATTGCCAGCAGGCGTTTGTAGCCCAGTGCGTGATATCTTGGTAGAAAAACAAACCATGCTCCCTGCCGTAAAGACAGGTGTCATTGAGAAAGGCCTCAGCTTGAAGTTGGTGTGGGGACGCCACAATACGCCATTCGTCCTCAATCAGCCTTCTGAAATCGGCGACACAATCGTGCCTGGCATCGAGAGCCTGCGCACCCTGACCACCGTGCCTCGCAATGTACGCAATGTCAAGGATTATGCTGCGCAAGTAGAAGGTTTGGTGGAAATCCCAGCAGATGGTATCTACGAACTTAATACACAAAATACGCAAGTGTATATTGATGGCAGATTGGTCATTGACAATAGCAACCAGGCTATCCCCCGCATCTCTCGCAACAATGCACAGATAGCCCTTCGCAAGGGATTGCACCGCATCAGCGTATCCTTCCTGGGCGGTATCTACGAAGGTTGGCCCACCTATTGGGACGAAGCCTACGTGAAGTACAAAGTCGCTGGCACATCCGAATGGAAGACCATCACACCCGACATGCTCTATCACGAAGTGAAATAAAGCAAAAACGCAGGCTACATAGTCTGTGCAAGGGAGGTACCCGTCGCGGGTACCTCCTTTTTTGTTCACTCTAAGAGATAAGGGCCAAGCGATATAAAACTGACTCAGAAGAGCAGTTATACCCTTAAATATTCAAACAAAAAATGGCCCAAAATGCAAAGGCAAAACCAGAATTTTGTCGACACAAATTTGTCAAAATTTTTCGTATTTTCTGAGGCCGAGAATCGCTTAAAATCATCCAAGCCTAGAGTTGGTCGGATTTACGAGAATTATAGAGCATTAAAAAAACCGACATTTTTAACACAGAACACCTCTGTTCTGATTTTAATATAGAAAACAACAATCAAAACTAATAGATATTGGCATCATCTTCGTTTTATGTAAATTTGTCACCCTTGTCGTATGAAAAATTACAGGTAACGTTGCCGAAAAAAACCTTAGCTTTGTTTGAACAATCCCTAATATTTTTCAAAAAAGGTCTTGACTTTTTTCAAAAAGGTTAAGCCTTTTTTTCTCACACCTTATTTTGGATCCAACACACCGTTCTATTTCATAAACTGCGTTTGTCAAAATTTTTCGCATTTTTTCATCATCCTACATCAGACTACTCAGGCATCAAAAAAAGTGGGAGAAACCCATACGGATTCCTCCCACAAATTATATGAAATTAAAATTGGTTAGTTGGTAGATTAGAGCATAACCTTCTTAACAGTTACACCTTCTGCAGTAACCACGCGTACTACGTAAGTACCCTTTGCACCGAATACAGGAACAGACACTGTGCCATTTACAGATACGTTAGAAACGAGTTGACCAGCAACAGTGTAAACTTGTACTTCACCATTAGCGCCGCTTACTTGGATAGCACCACCTTCAGCAGAGATCTTCACGTTGTTGTTCACTACAACATTTTCGAGACCTGTAGAGAATACAGATTCGCCGATGAGTGCCTTTTCAGCAGTAACGATTTCACCGCTAGTAGCGTCGAACAGGATTGCAGTAACACTAACGTTGTCGATATTTGCAATGCTTGTAGGGAGAGTGATAGTGTAGTTGTGCATCACCTTCTTACCTGCAGTGAATACCTTGTTATCAAATGAACCTTCGATACCACCTACGCCAGTGATGAGACGAGACACATCGTTGAAAGTTGGCTTGTACTTAGGACCTGCAGTAGCGAGGAACTTCAAGTCTTCGGGCAATTCGTCTACAGAGATTTCGCCATATTCCTTAGCGAAGTAGTTAGTTTGCTCGTAACCAGTCACGCCATCTTCAGTCAGTACGTATGTGAGTGAATAGTCCTTAACGTCGAGGTCCATCATAGGCTCAACGATAGCGGTAACATTGACACTCTTGCCATCATCGCTGAGTTCACTAGCTATGCCCATACGCGCTTCGCAAGCGCTTGCACGCATAGCTTCTACGTCCTTCTCAATACCATTGCCTGTACCATAGTAGGGATCGAGCAAAGTGTAGCGGTTGAGCAATGCGCTGGGGTATTGACCGACGCCGAATGAGAGTTCAGCATAGCTTTGGTCTACCATTGCGTCGGGTGATTGGCTATCACCTACGTGAGCACAGATCACTGCTACATCGTTGGGGTATGCTTGTTCGATCTTGTCCATTGCAACGATACCAGAGGGACACCAGCCGCACCACATACCTGTGAATTCTTCAACTACAACCTTGCGTACAGCGCTCTTAGTGATAGAGAGGATACCTGCAGAAGCTTCGTTGTCCTTGAAGTCGTACACTGTACCATCATAGTCTGTGATAGTGTAACCAGCGAAGCCGTCTTCTTCACCATTGATAGACTTGATTTTGAGGTTAACATCATATCTGCCGCCTACAGCTGGTGCAGTAGCCTTGTAAGGCATATTAGCTTTACCGAGGAAGGGGATACCAGTTTCATTGTCGACAGTTGAGGTCACTTCCTTTTCGCCATCAAAATAGCTGTAAGTGATAGAATAGATAGGTGCCTTACCCCAGTTGGTGATACCGATGGTAGAGCTATATTCGCCACCTGCGTGAGCACGGCTGCTGAACATTTGACCTACTTCTACGTCGTTGACTGGGTGAGACTTTGGACCTTCTGTCAAACATTCTACGTAGAAAGTTACGCCCAATTGGCTACCGAGGTTAGCGAAACCATTAGTTGCACCAAGTTGAGTCATATCTACAACGAATCCCATAGGCACTGTACCATTGTCGAAGATAGGGAGCTTTACAGTAGCATCTTTGAAGGTAAATTCGTAACCTACGATGATAGGGCGATTAGCTTCAACTTCGTAGTCGCAACCTACGGTCACAGACTTACCTTCTGTACCACCACTGGTGAGACCACCATTCTTAGACCAAAGGAGTTCTTGAGTCATAGCGTCCCAGATGCAATACTTCAAGCTTGAGAAACCAGGGCCAATCCAATAGTTGAGTTCAGTGATCACATTGCCAGCAAAGCTATTGACCATACGGTAGTCGTAAACTGTACCTACTGCCATTTTACCAGTTTGTGGGAAACCATTGAAGAGCGCATGGAAATTCATGATATATGCACCTTCAGCATCACCTGGCATATAAGTCATATACTTCAGGTAATCTACTTCGTCTTCACCCTCACGAGTGAAGCCATTCAAGCCACTCATCTTTTCAGGAGTGACCTTGTTCAATTTTTCAGAGAATTGTGCATCGGGGATCAACTTTGGAGTAGCTGGCGCAGTAGCCTTAGCATTCCAAATCTGAGCAAATGCACCTCCGATAGCAAATGTACTTGCTACGAAAAGGAGTAAAATTTTCTTCATTGCTTGTTGTTTTTAAAGTTAATAATAAGTGTTTTTTATCTTGTTTCGATTTTTGCTAATCGTAGATCATTCAGCGTTCAGCGTACATAGCCACCTGTCTTTTATGCTAGGGCATCGAGCATCAGGGATAGGTCGTATTCGGTAATGCCCTTGTCATGCAGGATGGCCTTGTCTTTCTCGAAGAAATCTGAAGGGACCATATCACATTTTGTCAGGCTTAGCGACTGACGATAGTAGGTTAAAGCGTCAACTACCCTACCCTGTACCCAAGCATTATGCCCAGCATTGAGACAATCTGCCGATGTGGGATTTTGCTGCAATATCTTATTATAATAGTCTGTAGCCTTATCATATTTCTCCGTCAGGAAAGAGCACCAAGCCAAAGCGCGAAGTGCAAGACGGCCGTTGGGGTATAAATAGTCTGCCTTGAAGAGTTTGTCGAAAGCCTGAGCATATTGCTTTGTTTCCAAATAGCATTCAGCAAGAGCCAACAGTAATTTTTCGTCGTCGGGCTGTGCTTGTTCCAACTCTTCATAATAGCGCAAGGCCTCGGCGTATCTGCCCAACTTTCTAAAACCATTACCCAACTGGCGCAACGTCCATGTGGAACCCTCTTGTAGCAAGTTGGCCTTTTCATAATGGGTCAGTGCTTCTTCCAAATGCCCCAACTGTTGCAAGCTATATCCAATCTTCTGGTGATGAACGGCCGTTTCCGGAAGCGCTTTATATAATCCTAAAGCATAAGTCCAAAAGCCTTCTTTGAAAGTAAAATTAGCCAAGTCTGACTGCATATCTTCGCTGGCAAATATACTCTGATGCACGGGATATTTTAAGAAAAGTACATCTTCTAGGAATGGGTCGGCCATCGTATCAAGATGGCGGAACAACTTGAAGTAACGATAAATATCCTGAACGTAGAGACGAATGGCAGCAACGAGTTCTTCCTGTGGTGTCAGGGTTTGTGGGGTGTTTCCCCAATTACCCTCTCCCGCCCCGCCGAGCGCTGCACTCAGTTGCTGAGACATGGCATCTTGCATCTGCGACATATTCGTGAACATCAGGTGCAGTGAATATTTGTCGGACTCGCACATCATGCCACGAGCGAACATTTGCTGAAAGGTGTCGGGCAAGGTAGGCTTTCCGTTGAACTCGGGATGCGAGGTCGTATAGGGATAGAACCAATTAGCAGCAACTGAGAAGAAGGGATAACTTTGCTTCAACATTTTGAAACTGCCGAGCATAATATCAGCCCCCTTGTGTTGCATCTCTGAAAGTGCGCGCATCTTTTCGCCTAACTTTGAAGCTACACCATCTGACTCCCATTCTGGATTCAGTAGTTGCTCGTTCAAGAAATCCTCGGACAAATCAAAATTGCCCTTCAGGTCTTTTGTTTTATTCTTGACGTGCTTCATCATTTCGGGGATGATTTCTTCACGCAAGTTCTTTTCTATCTCGAGGGTATTGAGCGAGAGCAACAGTTGCATTTGCAATGCCAATAGCGTAGAGGACAATTCTTGCTCTTCGACCACCAATTCCAACTGCGATTTTAATTCGGGGAACAAAGGCAGAACGTCTTTATGCTTAATCGTAGCTAAGATGACACCTACCAAAGCACGGGCCTTGAGTGAAGTACGTGGCGAGCGCATCATCTGCATCAGAAACTGTAAACGATTAAGGTCAAATTGATACATCAAGCTGAGCGTAGCACCACTGACCACCAAAAGGGCGGTGATATCATCTGCCTTTTGCTCAATCCATTCTGTCAGTAGCTCTCTGTCAGTATTTGTCCAAACTTCACCAGTCCAAATGACCTCGAACCACCAACGAGGACTGACCTCCGCCTTGCACATTTCCGACAAGGCAGTAGGCAGATTCAACCGACTAACCGTTTTTTGCACCACTGCGAAGTGAGAAGTTCCCTCTGCAATAAGATACATGCGATGCAACTGGGACTTAATCAGAAGGGCACGGCGCAAGAAATTATTGATATGGGACTGGCGTGTAGGATCCTCCACTCCTTTTTTATAATAGTCGAGCAGGAATGAATAACCCTCGTTTATCTCTGCCAAAGCGTCGTTGAATTGCACACACGATAAGCAATCAGCCATACTGCGCAATGCTGCTATGACCGAACCAAGTCTGCCTTTGCTTAATGCTTCAGAGACTTCTTTTTCGAGTGATATAAATGTCACCTTATCCATGACTTATCATTTTTGTGGCAAAAGGGATGAAATCTTATGATTCAATAGATTTGTTGAAGAAAGCGTCACACCTCTTGATTGCAAAAAGTTCCTTGCTTTTTCTCTTTCGACCTCCGTCACCATTGTCGCCTTTTCAAACTTAGGCAAAGTAATTTTTTCAATAGTGCTTGCTTCCAAACCATAATATTTGTGAAGGACTACTTTACAACTGGATAGACCATGTTGATTCAGAGAATCGACTGCCTGATTGTAAATTCTAAATACTTGCTTCAATTGTTCTTGCTTTTTTGCATTACCAAGAACTTTAGAATTTACAACAAGACATCCCAACATCATATCGGTGCTATCACTGTACAAGGCAACGTGTCCGCGCTGTAGGGCTTGAGTCAAATAAGGTTCGGGCAGAACTGCTGCCGGAAAATCTTGACTATGCATCATATCGCCGCGCAATTCAAAATTGTTGATTTGAGGGCGGAAGACAAATTCGTAGGGTTTTCCCGCTTTCTGCAATGCTTGTGCACAAAGGTAGTCGGAGTTGGAAAACCGAGAAACGCCTACCATCTTTTTCTCCAAATCTGCGACTTTCTTGATACGACTTTTTCCGTTAACTACTAAAGCCCAGCGTCCCTGAGTGCGGCATGCGTAATACATTAGTTGGTTTCTTGAAGCATAATATTCTGCTCGAAACATATCTGAGGCGGCCAAATGTGCACTTTGTCCGATCACAGCTGTATCGCAATCCATCTGTGCAGCATAAGACGTAAAGAGGATTTTATTCTCTTTTTCAGAAAACCAACCTTTCTCTGCCGCCAAATAAAGAGGCAAACTTTCAATCGTAGGTACTGCGGCTACAACAAACAAAGATGAATCTATCGCTGCACGTTCCTTTTTCTTGCCAACACCCTTAGGTGCATCACTGCAAGCCCCCATTCCCAAAACAGAGAGGACAAACAGAAAAAGGAATGTATGCATTGGCTTCATACGTCTACGTTATTTATCTGACCACCTAATATAGAGGGGAAAACTCAGCAATAGATATTAGTACACCTTTCGTAAGAGAAAAGTAATGCGGCGACAGTTATTTGACTACCTGCCGCCACATATTACTTATTGTTATAATTATTCGTTGATTGCAGCAACACCTGGAAGTACTTTACCTTCGATTGCTTCGAGCAATGCACCACCACCAGTTGAGATGTAAGACACCTTGTCAGCCATACCAAACTTGTTGATACAAGCAACAGAGTCACCACCACCAATGAGTGAGAATGCACCGTTTGCAGTAGCTTCAGCGATAGCTTCAGCGATAGCCTTAGAACCTACGGCAAAGTTATCCATTTCGAATACACCTGCAGGACCGTTCCAAAGGATAGTCTTAGCAGGAACGATAGCAGCAGCAAATGCCTTGCGAGCTTCGGGACCTGCATCGAGACCTTCCCAACCTTCTGGGATAGCCTTTACAGAAACGACTTGAGTATTGCAATCGTTGTTGAAGTCGTCACCTGCTACACAGTCTTCAGCGAGAACGAGGTTTACACCCTTTTCCTTAGCTTGTTCGATGATAGAAAGTGCGAGATCCAACTTATCATTTTCGCAGATCGAGTTACCAACTTCACCACCCATTGCCTTTGAGAAAGTGTAAGTCATACCACCGCAGAGGATCAAGTTGTCTACCTTGCCCATGAGGTTTTCGATGATACCAATCTTAGAAGAAACCTTTGAACCACCCATGATAGCGGTGAAAGGACGTTGGATGTTGCTCAATACGTTGTCAACAGCCTTCACTTCTTTTTCCATCAAATAACCGAGCATCTTGTGATCTGCATCAAAGTTGTCGGCGATCACTGCTGTTGAAGCGTGCTTACGGTGTGCAGTACCAAAAGCGTCGTTCACATAGATGTCTGCGTAAGAAGCGAGTGTCTTAGCAAATTCTGCTTGACGAGTCTTCATTTCTTCCTTAGCAGCCTTGTATGCTGGATCTTCCTTATCGATGCCAACTGGCTTACCTTCTTCTTCTGCGTAGAAACGGAGGTTTTCGAGGAGGAGAACTTCACCTGCCTTGAGAGCAGCAGCAGCTTCAGCAGCCTTAGCGCAGTCAGGAGCAAATTGTACGGGCACACCCAACTTTTCGCTTACTGCATCTACGATTTGGCTCAAAGAGAACTTTGCATTCACCTTACCTTTGGGCTTACCCATGTGGCTCATGATAATCAAAGCGCCACCGTCAGCGAGCACCTTCTTCAATGTAGGCAACGCACCGCGGATACGAGTGTCGTCTGTAATGTTTCCGTTCTCGTCGAGGGGCACATTAAAGTCAACACGTACGATGACTTTTTGTCCTTCAAACTTGCAATTGTCAATTGTCATAGTCTTTTATTTTAAAATGTAAACAGTTTATAAATTTCGATACTATTCAAGGGGTCTAACCAACCTTGGCGCAAATATACAAATTAATTCGCAAAGGGCGCTCAATTCTTGGGCATATAATCATCATTTTATCACCATTTTCTCCCTGCCCTAACATAATTGACAACTTTACGTCTCAATCGTACATTTTATTTCAGCACTTCTCCCTTTTTGAAAGTCTTACAGAGCGTAGCCAAACCACACTTTTCACACTTGGGTTTTCTTGCCACACAAGTGTATCTGCCATGCAGTAGCAACCAATAGTGAGACGAAGCCACAAGATGCTCTGGAATATATTTGCGCAATGCCATTTCTACGCTGTATGGCGTCTTACAACTGGAGGGTACGAGCCCTAATCTGTGGCTCACACGAAAGACATGGGTATCTACAGCTAATGCCGCTTTGCCAAATGCCACAGCTTGCACTACATTAGCAGTCTTGCGCCCTACTCCGGGCAATTGGGTCAATTCTTCTAAAGTCGAAGGCACTTCTCCACCAAAATCGCGCACCAACACTTTCGCCAAGCCCACCAGGTGTTTGGCTTTATTGTTGGGATAACTGACGCTCTTGATATATTCGTAGATCACTTCGGGAGTAGTTTCTGCCATAGCCTCGGGTGAGGGAAAATCCTGAAATAGTCGTGGTGTCACCATATTGATACGCTTGTCAGTACACTGCGCCGAAAGCACCACGGCTATGACCAATTCGAAGGGATTGCTGAAGTGTAACTCCGTCTCGGTGGCATCCATCGTACTACCCAAATATCCAAGGACTGCGTCAAACAATTCTTGCTTTTTCATATCTTGAAATTTGCTTTATTCTAGAGAAATAAAATTCATAGTTATTTTACCCTACAAATTTACGTTAAGAAAACCGAACTGGCATTTATATTAACGTTAAAAAGTCTTACCAATTTGGTGACATTAGATAAAGAAACAAAATATTTTTCAAAAAATACTTTGTTGGCAGTTGAACTTAGATCCTTTTTCGCTATTTTTGCAACATGTGATATTCCAAATAAGTCTAACTACTCAAAACAACACGAATTTATGCTAAGCCAAAAACTTCATGACGCACTCAATGCGCAAGTCAATGCCGAATTGTGGTCGGCCTATCTATATTTGTCTATGTCACTGGATGCTGAATCTAAGGGACTAAAGGGAGTTGCAAACTGGTTCTACGTACAGTTCTGCGAAGAGCAAGCACATGCACGCATATTCATGAATTATATCAATTCACGCGATGCAAAGGTAGAATTAAAACCCATTGACGAAGTCCCCACGACTTGGGACAGTGCACTTGACATGTTTAAGGAAACTTTGAATCACGAGCGCAAAGTGACTGCCCTCATCAACAATCTGGCTTTCATCGCTAATGAAGATCGCGACTTTGCTTCAATCAATCGCATCAATTGGTTTATAGATGAGCAAGTTGAGGAGGAAGAAAATGCAAGAGATATGATCCAGGCACTCGAAGCCGTAGAGGGCAACAAATATGGTATGTATATGCTGGACAAAGAGCTTGCTACACGCACATACACAGAGCCATCGCCTCTGCAAACTGGTGCAGAATAGCAAGCGAAAAAGGAATTTTATAACTAATGCGAGGTTTCATAGATCAGATATGAAGCCTCGCTTTTGTTTTGTCAATCCACGGGAGTAGCACTGGTAAATTCCGGAATAATAGGTAAGTCCCACCACACGCTTAAAATCAGACAAAAAATCGCAACAAATCTAGCAAAAAAACTTTGCGACGTCTCGTCAAAAAAAGCCTAGACCTTTTTCAAAAAAGGTCTAGGCTTTTTAAAATTACAGAACGGTTTTTATTCCGACACTTTTTTCTTCTTTTTACGAGGTGCTCTATGGTATTCTTTTGCCAAGCCACCTTCGCTTGTTTCACGATAGAGTGATGGCAAATCATGACCGGTCTGCTTCATCACCTCGACGGCTTTGTCGTAAGAGATACGATGCTCGCCTTCGGCATAAGTGGCATAAATATTTGCATCCAACGCACGTGCTGCAGCATGGGCATTGCGCTCGATACAAGGTATTTGCACCAATCCACAAATAGGGTCGCAGGTCATACCAAAATGGTGCTCCAAGCCCATTTCCGCAGCATATTCAATTGCCGCCAAACTTCCACCGAAGATATAGTTGGCCGCTGCTGCTGCCATAGCACATGCCACGCCGACTTCGGCTTGACAACCGGCTTCTGCACCTGATATCGAAGCACGAGATTTGGCAATATTTCCCACAAGGCCAGCCGTAGCCAAGGCATGCAGGATACGTTTTTCAGAGAACTTACGACTCTTTGCCAAGTGATAAAGCACCGCGGGCACCACGCCACACGAACCACACGTTGGAGCAGTAACGATGCGTCCGCCAGAAGCATTCTCCTCGGTCACAGCCAAGGCATAAGAAAAGACTAAGCCACGTGTTTGCAAATTGGAATTATACCCCATTGCCTTAATATAATAATGAGGGGCCTTGCGTTGCAGATTGAGTCCACCAGGCAATACGCCTTCTGTATCCAATCCTCTCTCAACACTTTCTTTCATCACCTCCCAGATTTCTGCCAAGTAGTCCCATATCTCGGGGCCTTCACAATGATCCACGTATTCCCAATAAGAGCGACCGCGCTGTTCGCACCATGCCATAATATCAAGGAGATGATCCAAATCATACACATCTGGGCTTTCGAGTGAGTCCTGTCCCTCTTCAGCCAAAGCACCACCGCCGACACTATAGACCACCCACGCATCATGCGCACCGCCCTCGGCATCAAGAACTTCAAACTTCATGCCATTGGGATGAAAGGGAAGAACGATTTCTGGCAACCAAACAATCTCTGTACGTTCTGCTCCGAGAACTTGCTCTATCGCCCAGTCCGTCAAGTGACCCTTTCCCGTTGCAGCCAAACTGCCATAGAGTGTCACCTTAAATCGTGTTGCATCAGAATGAGATGCCAAATATTTTTCAGCAGCAGCACGAGGTCCCATCGTATGGCTACTGGATGGCCCCTGCCCTATGCGAAATAATTCCCTTAAACTTTTCATATTTAGATCTTCTTTTTTCTATTTTTCCTATGATTCCTTAATCAAACCACGACGATACGCCTTGAGCAAGCGTTCGAGATCGGCAATTTGTTCACGCAGCGACATACCAATATCGGTATCTCGCACCATAGCACGATGCCCCATCATTTCAACAATTTGCGTCGTACTCTTAATATCTGTCCCCTTGAGAATAGCCTGTTCTGTAGACATAAATGGTGCATGCTGTACTAATTCAAAACCACGGCTATGATATACCAGAGTATATCCCGCGATACCGGTCTTACTATGATAAGCCTTAGCAAAACCGCCATCGATCACCATCAGTTTGCCGTTGGCTTTGATAGGATTCTCGCCTTTGCTAGCACGCACAGGTACGTGTCCGTTGATAATATGCCTATGCTTGCCCCCTACTCCAAATTCGTCCATGAGACAATCGCAGACTTCTTCAGATATGCGAAGCTTGTAGAACCAGCCTTTTTCTTCGTTGTGCGTCTCCTTGTCTGCAATAAAATAACGCTCAAAAGTAGCCATCTTCGACTTATCAAACAATGGAGAATTGGGACCACTCCAAATATACCAGAAGTAATCACAAGCCCACTTTCTCTCGTCCTCGTCGGCACTAATATCAAATGGCGTACGTACGACTTGCTCCACACGTTGCATTAGTTCGCGTCCAGCCACCAACGTATCACCTACCATAACCTGGCGCAATGTACCATCTTCATTTAAGGGTACTGAAGCGTGGAAAAGCAAATTAGAATTGCAAACACTATACATGCCTCCGTGATGTAGCAAACTTTTGACATGACGTTTCAAGCGTTCGCTGATCATAAACGAATGCTGTAATCTATCTATCAATTCAGCCTCCTCAGCGGTAAGTTGGTAGGGATTTTCAGGATCTAATGTAGGCCACAAAGGATCGTTTAGCAAATACTCCTTACCTTGCAAATGAATCGTGCCTTTTGCCTTGTCGATATGCTCCAACAGACAACGCTCAGTCATTTCCCATTCAGGATAGGCTTGATATAATTGCCCTTCCAGCTTGAATTGTATCACTGTGATAGCCTTATGCATTTGCGATATAAGTCTTAGGGTCTTTTCTGTAAGACCAGGGCGATCTTCCTGCACATGTGGCATATAAATATCGCACGGATCATCTGCATAAGTCTCCATAGCAAATGTAGCCAATGGGACCATATTGATACCATAGCCTTCTTCCAGAGTCTGCGTATTAGCATATCGCAATGACAGGCGTAGTACTGTAGCAATACAGCATTTATTACCTGCCGCCGCACCCATCCAAAGCACGTCGTGATTGCCCCACTGAATATCCCAATTGTGATAATCGCAGAGCGTATCCATAATCAAGTGTGCACCGGGTCCACGATCGTAGATATCACCCAAGATGTGTAGGCGATCTATCGAAAGACGCTGTATCAAATAACAGATTGCGATGATAAAATGGTCTGCTCGCCCTGTGCCGATGATAGTCTGAATAATGATATTATAGTAGGCTTGTTTGTTGTAATCGTCGGTAGATTCGTGCAGCAACTCTTCAATAATATACGCATACTCCTCGGGCAAACTTTTTCTCACCTTCGAACGCGTATATTTCGAAGACACGCTACGACAGACAGTGATGAGTTGGTTCAAGGTCGTTTGATAAAAATCTGAAAGATTCTTGTCATTCTGCTTCACCAACTCCAATTTTTGCTCAGGGTAATATATTAATGTACAGAGGTCCTTCTTCTCACGCTCTCGCAGTGAGTTTCCAAACAATTCATTCACCTTTCTTTTAATATTACCCGATGCATTGCGCAACACGTGCTGGAATGCTTCGTTCTCGCCATGCAAATCTGCCAGGAAGTGCTCGGTAGATTTTGGCAAATGTAATATTGCCTCGAGATTGATAATCTCTCGGGTCACTCGGGATATTGTAGGAAAATCTCTGGAAAGGAGACGCAGGTAGCGCAAATCTTCTTTCACACTTTTCAAAGATGTTTTTGGCTTTACCATAATGCGTATTGGAAATAATTAATCACAACAAGCGACTACATTACCGACAAAATTAAAGATATTTTCTGGTATAAAAAAATATTCTTGTCAATAAGGATAAAAATCAAAAAAGGTCGCTCCGTGGAGAGCGACCTTTACCTTATATTTAGACTGCTTATTATTGAATCTTCACAGTTACACGACGGTTGTAAGAGAATGGGCTAATTGCATCAACACCACCCTTAGATTCAACAACGATGTTGTCACGGCTTACGCCCATGTTAACCAATTCTTCAACAACTGTATTTGCACGTCTTTCACTCAATGCTTGGTTGAATTCTGCAGAACCAGTCTTGTTATCAGCATAACCTGTAACGATAACCTTAGCATTGTTTTCAACAGCATACTCAGCCAATTCCTTCACGTTAACGAGGTCCTTACGGCTAGCGATCTTGTCAGAACCGATATTGAAGAATACAGATTGAGAAATGTTTACGAACTGAGGTTTAACTTCAACAACCTTTTCAACTGGCTTTTGATTTGCGAGGAGGTCACGGAGACGAGCGTTTTCGTCTTGTTGATCCTTCAAAGAAGCGTTGAGAGCGTCAACTTGTTCTTTGTTCATTGCCATCAAAGCAGCAACGTCTGGAGTCTTTTCCCAAGTTGTCTTGCCAAGGTTGATAGTCAAGCCCAAAGATGCACCGACCATCTTGTCCCAGTGACGTGCAGTATACTTACCATGCTTGTTCCATGCATCAGGAGTAGCACCGTCGAAGTTACCTTCCATCCATGCGGTGTAAACATCAAAGTAGATACCGAGGCGATTGTTGATGCGGAAGTTGTTCAACAAACCGAAGTTGTAAGAGAATTCACCATTATGGCTATCAAGATTGTGAGCATAACCCAAACCGAAGTAAGGAATGATGTTCCATACACGATCAGCCTTGTAACCACCGAACAAGTTGTGGAGGTTGAACATTACATCTTCGTGTACATTAAAATTCTTGTAAGAATGGTGATCGTCACGAGTGTTTACTTGCTTAGCCCAAATACCTTGGAACTTAGTGCGAAGACCGATTACTGGAGTAAACCATTTACCTACAGCAACGTCGAAACCAAATGTACCACGATCTACGCTGAATGGGTTCTTGTTGCAGCAATCTTCTTGCGAAGTGTACATAGCGTTGAAGTCGCCACCCACTGTCACGAACCAGTTTGACCAGAATGAATTGGTCGATACGCTATACTTGCTCACAGGAACTGTTGTTTCTTGAGCAAAAGCAGTTGCAGTAAAACCTACAAATGCCAAAGCTAACATTAACTTTCTCATAAATAAACTTTATTAAAACATTAATTAAATTTCTATCTCTTTACCTCTTATGGTTCCGCCTTAGCTAAAATTTGCCTCAGCATAAAACTTTTGCCACTCAAAGATTGTGCAAAGTTAAGGAGTTTTGCAACAATAGCAATAAAAAGTAGCAAAAAAATGCAGTTAGAACTCACATTTTATGCTTTTTAAGTGGCGCAAACACAAATTTACACCCTTTTCCCTGCTATCGTTTTCATTTTTCATACACGGATTTATCATACATCCCTATATTAGTTTGCAAACATTTTTTCAATCGCACATACTTCAAGGGTGCTCAACACCAAGTGACCATCAGGTGTATAATTAGGGTTTTGTGACAAATATAGCCTTTGCACCAAATCCTCCATTTCTGTATCAGAAAGATATTGACCTATTGGCATAGCTGCACGTTTGGAAAGACTTAAAGCAATGAGATGACACACCTGCTCCTTGACTGAAACCTGTCCTTGTTGTGCATCTTCAACCATATCTTGCAATACTTGCACATGATCCAACCCCTCTGTACCAGCAGGAATCCCCAAGATGGAGAAAGAGCCACCCCCCAATGGAGACAAATCAAAACCCACACTGCGCAATTCATCCTCGATAGATTCCAGGACCTGTGCTGCAGACAATGGCAACTGCAATATTTGAGGGAACAATAAACCTTGAGAAATACCTTTCCTATCCTCTAAGCGTCTCATAAAATCTTCATACAGGACTCTCACATGTGCTCTCTGCTGATCAATAATCAAAAGTCCAGCTGAGGAATTTGTCACAATAAAACGCCCTAAATATTGTATATACTTAGCATCTTCCTTATTCCACACGAGCTTTTCCTCTAACGGAAGTTCATCATACAATGTCGGCGATTCTGGCACTGTGGTATTCTCTCCTTTTGCTACACCAGCAAACAACTCATCATAAGCACCCATCCATCCATCTACATTAGATTTCCTCGCAACCCCACAGCTGTTGTAGGATGTTGCCGCATCTGATTTGGGTTTTGAAGGTGAGTCGAAGGGATTAAAATTAGGATTGATAGAAATCTCTGGCATCTTAATCTGAGAAAAATCGCCAGTAAAAGTTGGAATGTTCGGACGATTTGCTGTATCAAAATCTATTGTGGGTATTGCATCATGCTTACCTAACGACTCACGGACAGCAGCAAGAAGAATTGGCCAAATAGCATTTTCTTCTTGAAATTTTATTTCTGTCTTACTCGGATGAATATTGACATCTATTTGGGCAGGGTCTACTTGTAACTTAATAAAGTAAGATACTTGTTCACCATCAGGAATCAATCGTTCAAAAGCACTCTGTACTGCCTTATTAAAATAAGGATGCCTCATATATCGATTGTTGACAAAAAAGAACTGATGCGCGCCTTTTTTCTTTGCACTTTTAGGACTACCTACAAAACCCGATATTTTTACAATATCAGTATCTACCTTAATTGGTATTAATTGCGATTCTAGTTTTTTACCAAACAGATTAAGAATTCTCTGTTTAAAATTACCATGAGGAAGACTTTGCAAAAGATTTTTTCCTGAATAAAATTCAAATTCCACTTCAGGATGTGCCAAAGCTATACGTTCAAATTCAGAGAATATATTATTCAGTTCTGTCTGATTTGACTTCAAAAATTTTCGTCTAGCAGGAATATTATAGAACAGATTGCGAACGATAAAATTAGCTCCAACTGGACAAGAGGACATATTTTGTTCTTTTACGACCCCTCCCTCTATAATCAATGCAGAGCCTACTTCTGCATCTCGCTGCTTCGTTTTGAGTTCAACCTGCGCTACCGCAGCTATTGACGGCAAAGCCTCACCACGAAATCCTTTTGTTTGAAGAGCAAACAAGTCATTAGCATCACTAATCTTAGACGTCGCATGACGCTCAAAGGCCAAACGTGCATCCGTATCACTCATTCCCTTGCCATTATCCACCACTTGGATACTATCTTTCCCTGCTTCAATAACGACTATTTGCACCTTAGTGGCTTCTGCATCAATAGCATTCTCTACCAATTCTTTTATAACAGAGGATGGACGTTGTATTACCTCGCCAGCAGCAATTTGGTTGGCAACAGAATCTGGTAGCAATTTAATCACATCGCTCATATCACTTCCGTTTTTTTCTTGACTTTAGTTTTTGCATAGGCGCTTCTCTGCGCACACTTTCTTTTAATTCCGTCCCCGTTTTCTTTCCACGCCACTCAAACAAATCATATTTATCTCTTGGCCGGATATAGTCAAACCAAGCAAAGTTATTCAAATGAGTCTGATCTGCAGGCGCCATTCCGATTGGATAAAGGAAACCTTTGGCTGCATTAGTCCAAAGACGTTTAAGTTTTCCATCTTGCATAAACATACGCAATTGTGTAGTCTCTGTATAGTTCTGATATAGCATCACACTGTCTTTTTCTATAGGATAGAATATCACATAGACATTACCATCCACTCGATTTTCTCTAATTTGCTTTTTCTCGTCAAAATAAGCACGCATCAACTCCCCCGCAACTTGATTATAGTGCAAACTGTCTATTCTTTCCACCATCAATGCTTGTCGTTCTACCCTAACACTATCAATCGTACTATCATTTGAAAAAGCATTGATCTCCTCTCCAAGTATTTGCTTATTTGCGCTCCATACAATCGGATCATAATATAAGTCTAAACGTTTCAACAAGGAATTACCCACCAAAGAGTCACAAACCGCCTGAATGTCGGAGCGAAATGCTCTTGCATGCCGATACCCATGTATAACGCGATATAGTGAATCTGTATCCTTGTTGTAAGTATACATACGAATAGTATCCGCATGCACAAACAAAGTATCCCTGGGATTTGAATAATCCTTGGCTAATGCACGTCCATAAGCAAAAGCCTCTCCTGTAAATTCATTGTACCAACAGTAATCGCCAAAAAAATTTATATTATTATCGGGATCTTCAAAATAAATATCTCTAAAGGCCTCCATCACACCTTTTTTCTTGTCATAAAAGATGCTATCGCCTCTCATATTCCTATTCTTGCTATAAAGATGCGAACTTTGATAAAGTTGCACTTCCTCACTATTACTATTATAATATGCGTCTGTCGTATAGATACGGCTTTCACCACTTATAATATTTGAGGGGCCTAACACATGCGACCATTTAGTATGTGTATCATACATCAAAGTATCTGTAGTGAGCGTAAACTTTTGATTAACGAGCTTTACAGAATAATAAAAATTTGCTTTTCTTGTTGAGGTATAATATTCCCCCCAATCAGAAGTGAGCGTATTCTTTCCATCTTTCAAAGTTCCACATTCGAAATAGTATCCCTTGCCAAATACTCGATCGTAGTTCAAACTATCTGCCGTTAGGATACGTCCTCTGTGAGTCAGTCTCACTTTCCTCCTCGCTTTAGCAATTTGTTCTAAACCATCATAGAATATCGAATCACTCGTCAATGAAAGTGTATCACCTTGTATCATTCGCACATTCCCCATGGCTTCAAAGGAATTTGACTGCTGATATAGCACGGCGCTATCACATTTTAGGGTCATCCCCTTGTGACGTATTTCAACCTTACCACTCACACGCTGTGCACCAGGGTATAAGACTTCATCATATCTGAAATTGTCTGCGTGAATTAGTTCTATTCTATCATCATCCACGCGTTCAAAAAAACGAGATGTCGCATACGAGTAGACTTGAGCCATAGAAAAGAATAGCACTACTATGACCCAAGCTACATTGAGAGACTTATTTTTACTAAAATCAAATTTTATTCTCATTTCGCCCAATAAGGATATTGGAAATCACATCCTTTCCAGTCAGGATTTATACGAACATAAGTTTTCTTTATCTTTTCTTTTATCCAAGAATCTACCTTTTCTTGACTACGCTTTTCTGTTACCAAATTCTTCAGCATCTGAAAATCCTCTGTCACATTTGCGTGATGTCCTTCAATGCGTTTTTTCAGTTTGACAACGGAGCACACCATTTGTCCTTTTTCATTAACCCATGTAAAGGCTGGCGAAATTTCTCCTGGTTGAAGTTTTTCGATTTGCGCTGCAATTTCTGATGGCAACTCTTCCATTTTGAATCTTGAGGTTCTTGAGCCAGTCTCCATACTTATGTGTCCCATCAGACCATTGTTGTTTCTGGTATCTTTATCATCAGAAAGGTTGTAGGCTGCCTGCTCAAAAGTAAATTTTTCTGCACGAATATCATTTGCGATCGAATCCAATCTTGCCACACCACGTTCGTATTCACTATCTTCGATTTCTGGTTTCAACAAGATATGACGTACATTTACTTTATCTCCGCGTTTACCTATCAGTTGAATAATATGAAAACCAAATTCTGAACGTACCACCTTAGATACTTTCTTAGGATCTGTCAAACTAAAAGCAACGTTAGCAAACTCGGGCACCCAAACACCTTTGCCTGTATATCCCAGTTCACCACCATTTCTGGCAGAACCATCCTGCGAATAGAAACGTGCCAAAGTAGCGAAATCAGACTCACCGCTATTCACACGACGTGCAAATTCTCGCAAACGACTTTCGACCCGTTCAACCTCTTCTTTTGAGACCTTGGGTTCGGTAGTAATAATCTGTACTTCTACTTGTGTCTGAACATAGGGCAGACTATCTTGAGGCACATTTTTGAAATATTCTCTCACTTCGGCTGGCGTCACTTTGATATCACCAGCAATTTTGCGCTGCACATTTTTGATACGATAATCGTCGCGAGCTTGTTTCTTGTACATATCTCTCAACTGCGACACAGTTCTTCTCGCAATAGCTTCGAGATTTTCTCTCGTACCATAGCGTTGCAAATTCTGGTTGATTTGTGCATCTGCCATTTTGATAGCATAAGCCTCGTCAGCCTCTATACTATCCAATTCTGCTTGATGCAAAAACAATTTTTGAATAGCCAATTGCTCTGGAATCACACAATATGCATTCTCCACAGCTTGTCCACTCATTTCATAACCGACTCTTGCTTCTTCGACATCACTCAGCAGGATGGGTTCGTCACCCACCACCCATATTACTTCGTCCACCACATTTTTTTGCGCCCAACAAGGCAATGCGGCAACGGCCAAGAATAACAAGAAGAGTCCCTTTATTTTGTTCATTTTAGTGATTGTTTACTGTTGAAAGCACAGATTGATTGATATCAAATGTAAATTGTTTGCGCAACTTTTCCACCCAAACTTTCTCCAACGACTCTTGATAATCTGTCAACACAAGAGATTTCACATCCTTATATGATTGTGGTTGCTTCAATTTCTTGCCGACTTTATCCATCATAGGATAAGCCTTGTTTACTGCTGTTTTTTCAGCACCAAACACGAGTTCATCCACACGATTGTTTTCACCTTTTTTGCAGAGCAATGGACCTACGACTCTCACTACTACACTATCTTTGTTAAGTTCCTTCTTAACAAGAGATTTCCATTCTCCATCTTGATTTTTCTTAACGATCTTCACAGCTTTTTTCAAAGACTTCTTGTCCTTTGCATAGATCACAAATCCCTTGAAGCGTGGTTCTGTCCAAGCATATTTTGCTTTGTTTTGCTTGTACCATTGTTCCAGGCCTTTTTCATCTTCAGCAGCCTTATCCCACACCTGTCCCTTGCTCACTTCATAGAGCAACAGACCATCATAGTATTCTTGAATCAAGTATTTCAACTCTGGATTTTGACCGATGTTTGCTTGAATCAAACTATCCATCACCATTTCGCGAGTCAGCGTACCATTAGAAGCCTCAATCAACTTCTTGATTTTCTTTTCTGCTGAGATTTCTTCTATACCCTGACGTTTCAAGTTGTCATAGATTTCTGCTTTCATTTCAGCATAAGGCGCCAAACTTTTTCTCTCCAACATCTTGACGATATGATAACCGACTGTCGTAAGGAAAGGTTTAGACATTTCGCCAGTTTGCAATTTATAAGCTTCGTTTTCAAACTCAACCAAAGTCATACCTGGACCAATCCATGGCAACTCGCCACCACGCACTGCCGAACCTTTATCTGCAGAATAAGCCTTAGCTAAGCTGGCGAAATCACCGCCTGCTTGCAACACTTTATACAAAGAGTCGGCCTTAGCCTCTGCTTGTTTCTTTTCTGCCTCGCTTGCATTTTGCTTCACCAAAATCAAGATGTGTGCAGGACGCAACATATCCTTACCAGCCAACTGATCGCTGGTGCGTTGATACATGCTTCTTGCCACAGAGTCAATAAAGACCTCGTCTACCATATAGGGAGTCAACTGCAAATCTCTATATTGTCTAAATTCTTTTTGGAAAGAAGAAAGTGTATCCATTCTCGCTGCTTCCGCAGCAGCAACTTTCAGTTTATAGTTTACAAACATCTGTGCATATTCTTCCACAGTTTTTTTCTCAACAGCGCCTTCGACACTTGCGTTTTTATTGTAAGCATATTCAAATTCGCCACGAGTCACGGGTTTACCATTGATTGTCATCACCACTGGGTCTACACTTTGTGCAGAAGCCACCAATGTTATTGCTGAAAAGCAGGCTAAAAAGATACGTTTCATAGTCAATCATTTTTCAGTAGAGCGTTCACCAAATTTCAAGCTTCGCCTCTACATATATAATATAATGTATTTAGAAAAAGGCTCCCCATACAAAGACGGGGAGTTACTTATTTGCTTAAAAAATCAATTCACACCAATCATCGCTTTAATGCGATTCGGAGCATGAGATTATTCACTACGCGAATAGTTAGGTGCTTCACTCGTGATAGTAATATCATGTGGGTGACTTTCCATCACACCAGCATTAGTAATACGAGTAAATTTAGCATTCCAAAGTGCTTGGATAGTAGCCGCACCGCAATATCCCATACCCGAGCGCAGACCACCTACCAACTGATAGATCACTTCCTGCACAGTTCCCTTGTAGGGCACACGTCCTGCGATACCTTCTGGCACCAACTTCTTCGCTTCTGTCACTGCGCCCTGGAAGTAGCGGTCCTTCGAACCATTTTCCATAGCTTCAAGCGAACCCATACCGCGATAAGCCTTAAACTTACGACCGTTGAAGATAATAGTGTCACCTGGAGATTCTTCGCAACCAGCTACCAGCGAACCAATCATCACACAGTAGCCACCAGCAGCAATAGCCTTAACGATATCACCAGAGTAGCGCAAACCACCATCAGCAATCAAGGGCACACCAGTACCTTCCAACGCACAAGCCACATCATACACTGCCGAAAGTTGAGGCACGCCTACACCTGCTACCACACGGGTAGTACAGATAGAACCAGGACCAATACCCACCTTTACACCATCAGCACCAGCTTCTACGAGTGCCTTAGCCGCTTCACCAGTAGCCACGTTACCAACTACGATATCTACATCCTTAAATCTTTCCTTAGCAATGCGAAGACGATCAATCACTCCCTTTGAGTGACCATGAGCTGTATCAATAATGATAGCATCTACACCAGCATTCACGAGCGCTTGCATACGATCCAGCGTATCAGCAGTCACACCCACACCAGCAGCCACACGCAGGCGGCCCTTGCTATCCTTACAAGCCATAGGTTTATCCTTAGCCTTTTGGATATCTTTATAGGTAATAAGGCCTACCAAACGGTTTTCCTTATCTACCACAGGGAGTTTTTCGATTTTGTTTTCCTGAAGAATCTGACTTGCCGCTTGCCAGTCGGTGTGTTGCGTAGTAGTCACCAAGTTTTCAGAAGTCATCACCTCATCAATCTTCTTGTTGACATCACGTTCGAAGCGCAAATCACGATTAGTCACGATACCCACCAAGTGCATTTCATCATCCACCACGGGGATACCGCCGATATGATATTCAGCCATGATAGCCAATGCATCACCCACAGTCGAACCGCGTTTGATCGTCACGGGATCATAGATCATACCATTTTCCGCACGCTTCACGATAGCCACTTGACGTGCTTGTTCCTCGATCGACATATTCTTATGGATCACACCGATACCACCTTCGCGAGCAATAGCGATAGCCATTTTCGCTTCGGTCACAGTATCCATAGCAGCCGTAACGAAAGGAATCTTCAAATCGATATTTCTCGAGAACTTAGTGCTCAAATCCGCCATATAGGGCAGCACTTCAGAATAAGCAGGAACTAACAGGACGTCATCAAAAGTCAAACCGTCCATCACAATCTTGTTGGCAATAAAATCAGATGTCTTCATGATAGGAATAAATTTATTGCGTGCAAATTTACTCTTTTTCTACGAGCAAAGCAATATTTTCGCCGTTTTTTATTTTTTGTTACATTTACAACACCTATGAAGTCTACATATCCACCTACTTGTTATCATATACAAATAGTTTCTAACGAAACAATCAATCCCCAAAACCTTCTACCACATTAGATACATTATGAAAGAACATCACATAGTATATCGGGATATACGTAATACCTTTATCAGTATACACGCGTTGTTCATTGGACAACACATAGGCTTGTTTAATATTATAATCATCATTTGACAAGAACTTATTCAGAGCACTATGAACTGTATAATCCTTTCCCGACTTTACTTCTATTGGGATATTTGATAAGTGATCCGCATCATCGATCAAATAATCCACCTCACCATTTTTCTTATTATCGTAGTAGTATAAATCATAACCATGTGCTTTCAATTCCTGAGCAACCACAGTCTCATAGACCGACCCAAGATTAATGCTACGGTTATCAGACATTATAGCCATAATGTTATTACGATAATATATACCAGACAAGATCCCCACATCATTCAAATAAAGTTTGAGCAAATTTTTCCCACAACTTTCGACTAATGGATATGTTGGGGTACTGATTGCTTTTACCTCTAAAGCAATCCCTGCAGATATCAGATAGTCAAATTCATCTAGATAATCATCAGCTCGCTTCCATCCCTTATCCTCTATATTCTTAATAACAATTCTTTTCTTTTTATTCTCAAGATTTGATGGTATCATATCAAATATACGACGTATCTTCAACCTTTTTCCATGCTCCTCTTCATACTTAGACGCATCCATGCCATACAAATTGTGCGCTTCATTTTGCACCGAACGAAATTCAACAATATTACGACTTTCGACAAACGTTTCAACAGCCTTGGGCAAACCACCCACTATCAAATATTTTCTAAACAAGTCCATTATTTTGTTGTGCATAGCATCGGTCAACGATTCTCTATTGCGAAAAGATTCACGCATACCTTCGATAGCCACAGTCCCCACACCATTTGCATACAGGAACTCTTCAAAATCCATTGGGTACATATGTTGTATATCCAAACTCCCAATTGGCACAGACTGTGTATTTTTCAATGTCACCCCAAGCAACGAGCCACTAGCCACATAGGTAAATTTCTTCTCTTTCATCAAAAATTTCACCAGAGTCAGAAGATGATCGTATGCTTGAATCTCATCAATAAAAACAAGTGTATTTTCACGTTCTTTCATTTTTTCGCCAGCGAGGACACTCAATGCCATATAAAAGTCCTTCGTGGTTTTGGCCTGTGCAAAAATTCTATCGCCCAGTTTATCCTCCTCCATATTTATTTCTATATAGTTGGAAAACATTTTTTGCCCCACGTGCCGAATGATATAGGACTTTCCTATTTGCCGAGCGCCATCAACCAACAACATTCTGTCCGAATCAGAAGCCAGATAATCTTCTATTCGCTTTGCAATCTTTCTATACAACATAACACAACTTATTTTTAATGCAAATGTAGTATTTTTTTAGCAAAAGGTGCGTTTTCCTATAAAAAAAGACCTTAAAAAGGTGCGTTTTCCTATAAATTTACTACTCAGAAAGGTGCGTTTTCCGATTTTTCGCAATAAAACTTGTACTAGATTCAAAAAGTAGACACTAAAAATAGACGGCTCCACGTATCACGAGAATCACAGGTATTCTACAGATCCAAAAAATTCTTGTTAAAACAAGGCGGTCCAAAGACTCCGAGAGATACACGAGATACGCTGGAAATAATTCTCCACGTATCACGAGGATCACAAGTATCTAATCGATTCAAAGGATTAGTGTAAAGAACAAGTACATACTATAACATGCAATACTCATACCACAGTATTCTTATATGACAAAATGTCTTCATATAGAAAAAATGTGAGAACTTAGTATTACCACAAAGTTCCCACAAACATCACTTATTTACATACCTGATTATAACCCCCCTTCATTTTCCCATAATGAGCCACCCCATATACCATCTTTCTTATTGACAGCAGGTGTTCCGGGATCTGGTTTAACTGGAATATTTACACTGCTTTGAGCCATCACACCCTCAGCAGTTATAGATATAGTAAAAACAGATGGACTGATATACTTTTTCTTCATATTATATTATTTGTCACTTATTAATATACTACCTTTTTACCATTAATTACGTATACTCCATTCTTAACAGGACTCATTACATGTCGTCCGGATAAATCATATACCTCTTTATTTTGATTTTCTTTCTCTATAACAAAGGTCACATCTGTAACTTCATCCTCGCCTTTAACTTTAATTTTTACTCGCTTCATCGCTAAAGGTGAAACTTTCACTGGCGCGCCAGGCAACGCTGTCATCTTCATATACAGACGGAAAGGGTTAAGTCTTGTACCAACTGCAAGTGGTTGCCAAGCCCCTTCTGTCGAAATCGCATAACACCCATTGAGTTCTTCTGCCTCTATTTGAGAATATGTGCTGCACACATCATATTTCATAAACACAGAGGAGCATGTCAGCATTGTTTCGGTAGAAGCAAACAAGGTTGCATTGTCCATTTCCAAGTTTATCGTCTTTGCTCCGTCATGTTTAGCCTTCAGTAGATAAGGATAGTTCGCATTGAGTATGCCCTCTTTAATCTTTATTGCCTCCATTTCCATTTCATCCACCACACCATCATCATCTCTATCATAACTATGTATATCATTGATATAAGCAATATCATAATCTCTCAACAAATCATCATTTACATCAATTTCAAATGGCACATATAAAGCATTCCAGTGTGTGTTTGGCAGTGTGCGCTTATAGGTCAATTTTTCAAGTTGCAGATCATCTACTAATTCAAAATATGAATGATTTCCATCGGTTATTGTTACTTGAGTAGCATCCATATCAATTTCGCCACACTGAGAACAAAAACCATCCACATGAGTATGAGGAACTATTATCGACTCACCACCAACGACGAACTCACCACATTCACTACAATACCAACCAGCCTTATGACCAATTTCTTTACAGGTCGCATTATTTTCTTGCACTTCTACACAGCAATGACAAGGAACTTCAAGAAATTCACTATTTAAATATCCAGGTTCACTTAAACCAGGTGTATTTAATAGATTCTCCCATTGTTCTTGTGTCCCTAAATAGTGTATTTGCTCCAGACTTCCTTGGTCATAAAATGCCGCAAATCCTATACTTGATATAGTATTAGGAAGAACTATATTTTTTAATTTGTGGCAGCCAATAAAAGTTTCACCTTCAATTGTTGTAATTGAATTAGGAATAATAACACTTTCCAAACCTGAGCACATAAATGTCGCATATCCTAAATCCACTACCGAAGTAGGAATATCAACACTACTCAAACTTTCACAATTTTGAAATGACCTATCTCCAATATGAGTAACGCTATTGGGTATATCAATACTTTGCAGTGACGAACAATTATAAAAAGCTTCAAATCCAATCGTTGTAACAGAACTGGGAATTTTTATACTACTCAATTTTCCACATCCGAAGAAGGTATAATCTTTAATTTCCGTAATATTTTCGGGCAAGGTTACACTCTTAATCCCAGCATTTACAAAAGCACTTTTCCCGATGCTTGTAACCGAGTTGGGGATTTCTACGCTTTCAAAATTGGATCCTTCAAATTGTTCGTCTCGTATTTCTGTAATACCTTCAGGAATCACAAGATTTGTTGTCAACTCACCATTTACATAAAGGTCTGTCCCACCACGGAAGAGCGAACCAGAATAATCAATATTAAAATAGACCGAAAGATCACTTATATGCAATTCATTGAGTATAGTCCCTTCAAAAGCGTATTCAGCTATTTTCTTTATACTACTAGGTATAGCAATCTTGAGATTTCCACAACCATTAAAAGCATAGTCACGAATTTCTGTAACAACATATTCCTCTCCCTCATATACAACACTATATGGTATAGTATAAATTCCAGTAACAGGATCTAGTATTAAATTAGGGGTATATCTATTACCAGCAGGAGACGTAATTTTTGCTTGCTTAGTTTCTTTATCTAATATATAAAAAACACCATCAATCTTTTCTGCATTTGTTATAAGTGTAACTAATAACATTAAATGCACCATTAAGATTCTTTTCATTTTTAGTAATTTATTTTTATCCATAACTGTATATATTTTATTTGTTTGTACTTTTAACATTTTGAAATTGCACGAACAAAGCGTTTGTGCATCAAACTATAATTAAAATCTATCTCTGTATGCGGTTTAAGCGCCTTTAAGAATTCATTTATTTCAGTGTTAGACTCACCTAAATACTCACTTTCTATAAATCTGTACACCTCGCTATATTTAACAACACTCCAATCATCATCCTTAATTGAAAGTTTATTATGATCCGGTAAAAGTAACATCTTGACAAATTGAATCTTATTCTCCTGGGAAATATCTACAATCTTTTTTGAATAATCTGACAATTGTTTCCCTTTCTTACCATTTATATCAGAGAATATTTTGTTTTCAATAACCACCCAATGCTTATCGCATACTACAACGATATCCATGTGCTGAAACTCTCGATACACGTCCTTCACATGTTCATTCTCAAAATCTACATACCCGCTTTTTACCATAAATTTCAAGAAAGAATCGGGATATTTCAATATAAAATACTTAAAGGCATCAGAAAATGGTAATTCACGCCCCAATATTCCGTATATCTCTGCAAAAGAAGTCGATGTGTCTATATTTATATCCACTTTTGACAAATTCTCTTCATTACATACATCTATTCCATATTCTATCAGATGCTTTAACCTTGAGTAATTTGTCATTTTTTTAGAACATCCGAATTCATCCAATTCTTCATAGATATACTCATGGAGTTGACGGGATGAGTTTATTCCATTAATAACCTCTCCCATTTTATCGTCTTCTTTACTCTCATCAGCTGTCCACAAATATACAGGTTGAGCTGGCACTAAAGTTGAACCAGAGCAAAAGGTTGCACAGACATCTTGTTGACTATTATTGAACCTAAATATTTCTTCAACTTTGTGTCCACCATACATCGCACTCATTTTGGCGGAATATGGTGTAATGTCTGATGCTATATTTAAAATTTGAAGAGTGTGTTTCGTATTTACAGGTCTATAAACCTGCACTACATACTCTACGAACACATCGTCGCGATTAAATTTCCCATCCCTACAAAGATATACATAGTGTTGAGCATTATCATCCAAGAACAAATTGATCACTTCATGTCCAATATTATCTTGTAAATAGTTACCAGTGAACATGTGATTCAAGATTATCGCACTACGCACATTGAGTTCTATTTCATCATAGAGTTCTGACAGCCAAACGGGACGATTTCTTCGTTCATATTCATTAGCAAAATAAATAACAGGTGCATCTATTTCTTTTTGCAGTGAAACACAATATTTTAATATATCATGATTCATCTGATCTAAATAGCGATGACAAAGAAAATATTTTGCATTTGGAATATCCCTTAATACGTCTACAAAGAAACATGTATTGTGTTGATGAAATTGCTTTTTAAAGTAATCCAAGATAGAATTACTTTTAAACCAAATCAATTTCGGTTTTTTATTCCTCTGCGAAGCCAATGTTGACCTTTCAATTTCTTCAAACAATTTATTTAAACCTGTAATTTTACGCGGTCGTGCCATGGTCTCTGACATAAAGTTGCCTATAGATTTCCCCAAATTCGGCAAATGAACAGATACAAAAAAAGACGTGGGAATCTGTACTCTCCGCTTATCCCAGTCTTCAGGCCTTCGCATTGCCTTTCTCCCAAGGATAAGCAACGCAGCCAGCCCACGCCATGATATATTATAATGATCAAATGGAACGCCGAGTATGGCATTCACATTTGGATATAATACACCCAACGTGGACGTTCCGAGTTGCCGTATCTCTGTGGGAGAATTCAAGTTTGCGAAGTTTGAAGACCCAAAGATTACGTTTCGTAACGTCCTTTCGCCACCAAAGTGGCTCACCCCGAAAGCCCATAGGCTGACTGAGCTGTTGCAAAGGTAAATAAAAAAACTATATGAATTAGAAAAAAAGTAAAATTTCTCAACAAATACATAAAGATAGGCTGAAGCGAATGGCTCCACGTATCACGGGTATCTTCACGTATAGGGTTACCACGAATACTTGAGATACGCGGGATACGTGAAGGTTAAACCACGAATGGGCACGAATATAATGGGGATATTGGATATCTCCGTGTGAGATAAAAGGGAGCTCCGGCGTATCACGGGTATCTTCACGTATAAGGTTACAATGAATCCTTGAGATACGCGAGATACGTGGAGGATTTTTAACCACGAATGTGCACGAATGAGCACGAATATAATGGGGATCCGGCGTATCGCTTGTATCTTCACGTATAAGGGTTACAATGAATACTTGAGATACGCGGGATACGTGGAGGTTAAACTTCTTCTAAAAAATCGGCGCGGAATTTGAAAAAGGTTAGACTTTTTTTAAAAAAAGCTTTGGTTTTTTCAAAAAGGATCAAGGTTTTTTGAACTGCGCTAATTTAGGCGGCTGTTAAGCCCTTGCACGAGGTTTTTCATTTTGTTCTCCGCTTGTGGGAAAGTTTTGCTCTACCCCCTCCGCTCCTTCGTCGCTCGTCCCCCTGCTAGAGGGGACAATGCGGTTTCTCTTGCTTATCAAATTCCCTGCAGTTTATCTTGCTTATCAAATTCCCTTGCGGAGTGTCTTGCTAGTATTATTCCCCCTGCGGAATATTCTGCAAATGCATTTTATAGGTCTAACACTATCCGCATTCTCCCCACTAGCTGAAGTGAACCCCCAAAGTTGGACAAGTTAAACATTATTGAAGGTGTGATACCTCTCTGTATTTGATTGGGCTCATCCCATTCAATTTTACTTTAATTCTTTTGTTATTGTAGTAATCTATGTATTGATCCAATGCTTTTATAAAGTCTGTTGAAGAATTATACTTTTCTGGATATAATAGCTCTGATTTCATTATTCCAAAGAAGTTTTCTGCAATGGCATTGTCTAGGCAATTTCCTTTACGAGACATGCTCTGTACGATACCTCTTTTGTTTAGACGCTGTCGGTATCCCTTGTATTGATATTGCCATCCCTGATCTGAATGCAAGATTAATCCATTGAGGTCTTCAAATCGCGAGAATGCTTTTTCCAACATATCATAGACTTGCTCCAGGTTTGGCGTTTTGGAAATGTTGTAGGATATTATTTCTCCATTGTACAAATCCACTATGGGCGAGAAATATAGTTTCTCTGAATTGATGTTTATCTGGGTAACATCTGTAGCCCACTTTTGATTTGGTGATTGTGCTCTAAAGTCACGTGCGATGATATTAGGCGCAATCTTGCCCACAGTACCTTTGTATGAACGATACTTCTGCCTTCGGATTGGACATTTCAAACCCATTTCTTTCATTAAGCGCAGCACGGTCTTGTGATTGATGAGGATACCTCTGTTTTGCATTTCTGCCGTTATGAAGTGAACCCCAAAAGTTGGACAAGTTAAACATTATTGAAGGTGTGATACTTCTCCTTCGCACCTCAGCAAAATTAAGTAAACTTATTTTGCTCTCAGTTTGTCGTCGGTTCGGAAATTACCAAATAAATTTGGCATTTCGCTCACCTTGCACGACTTTGCTTGCGCCAAGTTAGGCTGCGGTTCGGGATAAAAAATGAAAAAAAGGGTTTTTCATTTTGTTCTCCGCTCACCTTGCACTAACTTTGCCACATGATGAAGAAAGGATACGTCATACTGAATATAATGAAATGGATGGCTATAGTGGTGGCTGTCCCTTTCTTGCTGTTCCTGATTCTCGCAATTTTAGTCTATCTACCTCCTGTGCAAAACTATGCAGTGCGTATCACTGCGGAGAAGTTGTCGGAACGCATGGATATGGATATTTCTGTGGAGAAGGTGAGACTGGCTTTTCCGCTGGATCTGTCCCTACATGGGGTCATGGCGGTGGAACATGGCGATACGCTGGCTGACATTAGAGCGCTGAGACTGAATATCCCCGTTCGCCCTTTGCTGAAGGGTGAGGCGAAGGTTCAAGGGATTGAAATATACGACACACATGTGAATACGCGAGACCATATCGCGGATATCCAAGCACGAGGCACTATCGGTATGCTGAAGACTGGAGTGGATGCGTCGATTTCGCCTTTGGGATGTGTGAAGGTGAACGGACTGCACATGAGTCAGGCTGACCTGTATATTGCCCTGAGCGACACGGCTGTTGTGGATACGACAGAGACTGAAACGAAGTGGGATGTTGATGTGAAGAATGTGAGGATTGAGAAATCCAAGGTCTGCCTATCTATGAATCGGGATGAAATGCGCATACGTTGCGGTATGGAGGATTTTGCTCTGGGGGAAGCTAAGGTGAATACTGCACCGATGCTAACACGGGCAAAAAACATACAAGGGGATGGGTTATCAATAGAATATGCCACCAGACTGCGCAAGGATTACAAACAGAGTGCCAACGATGCGCTGATGCACAAAAGTATTGACCAATGGGACAAGAAACGTCCCCAAAGGGCGGGACTTGACCCAACGCATGTGCTATGCGACGAGGTGGAACTGTCGATTGCCTCATTGGCCTATCTGCCCGATGGCACAATACAGGTGGACGTACCATGGTTCAAAGGCAAGGAGCGCAGCGGCCTTCAAATCAACGAACTGATAGCAAAGGGGGAAATGAAGGGCAATCGGGTGAACGTGGAAGTATTGAAAATGAAGACGCCACACTCGAGGATTGAGGCAAAGGCATCTGTTCCGCTGAACATCTTGGAAAAACAAAGTTGCGAGATCTGCCAACTTGACCTGAATGCCCAGCTGGGATGGCAGGACCTGCACTTGCTATCGGCACCGTGGGTGGATGGCAATATCATAAAAAGACTCCCCCACTCCACACTATCCCTATGCGGCAATATCGATGGTGGGCGCACACGACTACGAATGAAGGATACCCAACTGCATTGGCAGGGCGTGGCGCAAATAGATATGGAAGGAGAAATCAAGCGTCCGCTCGAAAAGAACAGAACGGGCGAAGTGCATCTGCAGGCAAAAGTCGCTGATGCAGCACCCTTGATGCAGTGGTTGCCCACTGATTTGCAAAAGACACTAAACCTGCCCAAAGGCACAAGTGCCAAGGGCATAGCAAAAGTGAATGGAGACCGCTATGCCTTTGATGGCAACTTGATGGTGCAAAATGGCAAAATGGCACTCAACGCAGAGATTGATCCTACACAGAGTGACTATTTCGTAGATATGGATGCCATGCAATTCCCCGTAGCAGCTATTCTGCCGACACTGGGCATAGGGACATTGACTGGTAGTCTATGTGCTGAGGGCAAGGGTTTTGATCTCATGGCGGCAGATGCCCGATTGGCCGCAAAAATGAATATCAAATACGTAGACTGGCAATCCACACCACTGGGACAATGCCAAGCCGACGTCAGTCTGAATGGACAGGTGGGCGAGGGCACCTTTGCACTAAGCAATGATTTCCTAGATGGCGAGGGCAGTATGGCGGTAGACCTACGAGATCTCTGGAAGGTAACGCTGGATGGCAATTTTGACCCTATCAATATCAAAAAAATAGCGCAGATGAAGGATACGCTGTTGCTGAGCACAGCCCTTCATATAGAAGCCTACACCAATGCTGAACTGACAGAATATGGCATAAAAGGTAACTTGGCGGACAATAAATTTATCACTGCAAAAAGTGGATTTACAGCAAAGGATGTAGACTTTGACCTGGCGGTGAATCCCTCTCAAACTACTCTCTGTGCTGAAGTGGGAGACCTGATCTCTGACATCCAATATCATGGGGCTATAGATGGTATAGCAGACCAACTGATGGCGCTGAAAAATGAACTGGTAAACCAATCGCGCAATAAAGATTTCGATCAAGAAGGCATACGCCAAGTATTGCCGGCATTGAGCATAGACCTAAATATCGGCACAGACAATCCCGTGAGCAATATATTGCGCATGAAGGGTTATGCATTTGACGGATGTCAACTCCTACTGAACACGGACAATCAACTGGGCATCAATGGACAAGGCAGTTTAAGCAGACTAAAGATTGATGACTTTCTGTTGGAGAACGTAGGGGTGAAGATTGGTCAAAACGAACGAGGCATCACGATGGATGTCAATGCGAGCAATAAGGGAGATGATTATGAACCACGATTTAGCGCACAAGCTCACGGCTATCTGTATGACGAGGATGCAGGCGTGGAACTCACCCTGCTGGATGGTGCCGGAAGGACAGGTGTCGATCTGGGATTAAAAGCATTGCTCGAAGAGAATGGACTACGCGCTCATTTCTATCCCGAACGGCCCATTATCGCCTATCGCCACTTCAATCTGAACGACGACAACTATCTACACCTCGGCCGCAAAGGTACCATTGGCACGGATATACGATTGAGTAGCGATGACGGAAGCAGTATGGCCCTATACAGCATCCCCGATACGCTGGCAAACGACTTGACCCTAACATTAAATAAGTTTGAACTGGGAGAACTGACAGACTTGCTGCCATTCCTACCTCAAATCAAGGGTACATTAGGAGGAGATATCCACTTGATAGACGACCACAAGGAGCTATCTGCTATGGGTACGTTGAACTTGGTTAACTTCGAGTTTGAAGACATCAAGATGGGCGATGTAGGACTGGAAGTCATCTATATGCCTAAAGAAGACAGCGAACACCATTTCAACGCTTTCGTTTCGGCAGCAGAAACTGAAGTCATGGCGCTCGAAGGTGTCTATTATAACAATCGCAACGGACATTTCGAGGGTAAGGCAGACATGATGAATTTTCCCCTGCATTTGCTAAATGGTTTCCTGATTGGCACAGATTTTGCACTAAAAGGGAATGCTGGGGGTACACTGAATGTCGTGGGTAATCTGACCAATCCGAAGTTGGATGGTGCCCTGCAGTTTGACGAGGCTCATCTTTACTCAGACGTCTATGGTTTGGACTTTCGCATGGACGAACAGGCTGTACCTATCAATGGGGGAATGATGCACTTCAACGACTACAACCTCTATTCTAAACAAAGTCAAAATCCGCTCCAAGTCAACGGAAAATTAGATTTGCGCCAACTGGACAATCCACAAATCAACATCACCCTGCAAGCCAAGAATTTTGAATTAATCAACTCAAAAAGGCAAAAACAGTCATTGGCATTTGGCAAGGTGTATACCGATTTCAATGGCACGGTACGTGGATCTTTGGACAAACTGGTGGTACGTGGCAATTTGGGTATCTTGCCTGGGACTAACATGACCTATATATTAAAGGACTCGCCACTGACTGTGGAGGATCGCTTGAATAGTTTGGTGAAGTTCGTAGACTTCAACGACACGACTACGGTGAAGCCAGAGCCTGTGGAGCGTGGGCAGTTTGATTTGGCACTTGGTATATCCATCAATGAAACGGCCAAATTTCACTGCGACCTAAGCAATGGTGGAGACAACTATGTAGACATTGAGGGCGGTGGAGACCTGACCCTACGCATGAATCCACAAGACGACATGCGTATGACAGGGCGATTCACTGTAGGCGAGGGCGAGATGAAATATTCACTACCCGTCATACCACTCAAGAAGTTTAAAATTCAACGTGGCAGCTATGTGGAATTTACTGGAGACATGATGAATCCCACGCTCAACATCACTGCGACAGAAAAGGCTAAAGCGACAGTCACAGAAAATGACGTACCGCGCTCAGTAGCCTTTGACGTAGGAGTGAAGGTGTCGCGCCAACTCAACAATATGGGTTTGGAATTTGTCATCGATGCGCCTGATGATATAGATATGCAAAATCAATTGGCACAAATGACGACCGAACAACGAAGCAAGACAGCCGTATCGTTGCTGGCCACAGGCATGTACCTGAACGACGAAATGCTATCTGGCAGCGGGGGCGGACTAAAGGCCAGCGATGCCTTGACCACATTCCTGCAAAGCGAAATACAAAATATCGCAGGCAATGCACTGCGCACCGTCGACCTGTCAGTAGGTATGGAGTCGGGGGTCAGCGCTACGGGAACAAATACCACAGACTATTCATTCCAATTTGCCAAACGTTTCTGGGGCAATCGCATCAGTGTGATTGTCGGGGGTAGAGTAAGTACTGGCGAGGGCGCAACTAATACGGCAGAAAGTTTCATCGACAATGTGGCTGTGGAATATCGCTTAGATAAGGGTTCGTCGCGCTATGTTCGCGCCTTCTATGATCGTGGCACACGCGACCCATTCGAAGGACAACTGACCAAGACTGGCGTTGGTCTGGTGCTACGTAGGAAAACCAACAAACTGGGCGAACTCTTCATCTTCCGTAATAAAAAAGAAGACACTCCTACCCCACAGCCCATGACAGAAGAAATAGTAGACACACTGACGGTGAAAGAGGAGTAAGGAGATATTGTGGGATTAAAACATAATGAAGATTTATGAACAATATATTGAGTAGTATGAGGGCATTCGGTCAAATGGTATGGGTTATCTTATCTCTTGCTATTTGCCTTGGTGTTGCGTCATGCTCGACCACTGACAAGTTGCCCGAGGACGAACTGCTCTATACCGGTATCGACAAGGTGATATATACAGATGTACCTGGCATGACCGAAAACAAGACAGACAGCGCCACCACCGAAGAGGCCATCACCCTGCCACCTATATCAAAAGCAGAGAAAAAGAAAATGAAAGCTCTGCGAGACAGATTGAAAGAAGAAATTAACACTACACAAAAAGAGGTGGAGGCTGTATTGGATTTTGCTCCAAACAATGCGCTCTTTGGTTCGTCCTATGTGCGCTTCCCTATCCCCATTGGGTTATGGTCGTACAATAAATTTGTAGATAGCAAGACCAAATTTGGCAAATGGATGCACCGCACATTCAGTTCCGACCCTCTGTTTATCAGCAGTGCCAGCCCTGAAACACGAGTACAAGTGGCGACCAACACACTGCACAACTACGGTCACTTTCAAGGCGAGGTAAACTATGAAATCGTGCCACAAAGTCATCCTAAGAAAGCCAAATTGAAATATACCATAGCTATGGGCCCCGTGTGGCGATTGGACAGTGTGGAGTATCGAGATTTTTCGCCTCGCATGGATAGTTTGCTCCGCCAAAATATTACTGCTACTTTCTTGAAACGTAATGATGCCTTTAGCGTCATCAATTTGGCCAACGAGCAAAGTCGCATCGAACAGCTATTCAAAGAAAATGGCTACTACTATTACTCGGCTGATATGACCACCTACTCGGCTGATACATTGCAGCACAAGGGGCGGGTGCAATTGCGGGTGCAGCCTGACGAACTTCGACCATTAAATGCACGCCACCCTTGGTATATCGGTCACACCTACGTATCCATTCGCAACAATGCAAAGGAGGCGCCCGACAGCACCATCCAGCGAAGGAATATGACCTTTAGTTTTTCGGGCAAGAAGATGCCACTTCGCGCTGGTATTTGGCGAGGGGCTATCAATCACCGACAGGGGGAATTGTATCAATGGAGCCGTGGACAGTCGACTCTGGAAAAGCTCAGTGCACTGGGCGTGCTTAGCCAGATGGATGTGGACTATGTGCCCAGGGATACTACTGCGCTATGCGACACTTTGGACGTCTATGTCACTGCGGTGATGGACAAATTGTATGATGCGACTTTCGAGACAAATGTGATGTTTAAGAGCAACCAGCAGATTGGTCCTGGTGTCTCTTTCGGACTTGCCAAGCGCAATGCCTTTGGTGGCGCCGAAAAGGTGTCGTTTGATATCTTCGGTTCGTACGAATGGCAAACGGGTATGGGGCGCGAGGGCAACAAATCGTTGCTCAATTCCTACGAACTGGGCACTCAGTTGGCTATCACCCTACCACGCTTTGCTTTTCCTGGCATCTCGCGACGTCGTCATCGATTCCCAGCTACCACGACCTTTGCCCTCACTGGCAGTTGGCGCAATCGCTCACGCTTTTTCAATCGCGTCAGTATGGGCGCTGGTATCACCTACAATTGGCAGCGCCGCGCCACGGTCAAGCATGAAATGACACTACTCAGCCTCGACTTCGACAAAATGCTGCGCTCCACTTCTCAATTCGACAGCATCATGAGTGCCAACCCCGCCCTGTCGCTTTCGATGCGCGATCAGTTCATCCCCTCCTTCTCCTACACCTTCACCTATGCTTCGCCGTCGCGCCATCGCCATCCAGTGTGGTTTCAGGCCAATGTCAAGGAGGCAGGCAATTTGACTTCGTCGATCTATGCACTTTGCGGAAAGCCTTTCTCCCAGCAGGATAAGCACCTTTTTGGCAATCCCTTTGCACAATACATCAAGGCTTCAGCCGAGCTGCATCACACTTTCCACATTCCACGCACACCCCTGGCGCTGGCATGGCGTGTCTTTGCAGGTGCGATATATAGCTATGGCAATAGCCGAATGGCGCCCTATGCTGACCTTTTCTACGTAGGTGGTGCCAATAGTGTACGTGGGTTTACCGTGCGCACCATTGGCCCTGGTGGATACAAGTCGGCGGATACAAAATATGCCTACGTCGATCAGACGGGCGATGTCAAACTAGAAGCCAATCTGGAGTTCCGCTTTCCCATCGTAGCCGACCTGCATGGTGCTGCCTTCCTGGATGCAGGAAATGTATGGTTGCTCCGTCCCGATCAGCAAAGACCTGGTGCCGAGTTGAACCTGCAAAATCTGAAAAAGATAGCTGTCGGCACGGGCTTGGGTTTGCGCTATGACTTGGACTTCCTCGTACTGCGTTTTGATGTCGGAGTTGGGCTGCACGCTCCCTATGATACTGGCAAGTCGGGGTGGTACAATATGCCTAAGTTCGGCAGAAGTTTAGCTTATCACTTGGCTATTGGCTATCCGTTTTGATTTAATTAGAAATAAATAATACAACAAACAATAATGCTATTATGAAGAAGATTGTCATTCTGCTCTGCGCTCTCCTGTCGAGTGTCGCTGCGCTACATGCCGACGAGGGTATGTGGCTGCTCAAACTCATGAAGCAACAACATCTCGAGGACTCACTGCTCAAGGCGGGTCTGAAAATTCCTGCCAGCGAACTCTACAACGAGCACGGTTCGTCCCTGCGCGAATGTATCGGTATCTTTGGCAATGGTTGCACTGGCGAGGTCGTTTCGCCCGAAGGGCTGGTCTTGACCAATAATCACTGTGGATTCAGCTACGTCCATGCCATGAGTACTATGGACCAAAACTATCTGAAGGATGGTTATTTTGCCAAAAGTCGTGTGGAAGAATTGCCCACTCCCAACCTCACCTTCACCTTCGTCTTGCGCATCGTCGATGTGACGGCAGACGTGGAATCTGCCGCAAAGGCAAAGGGCGTCGATGTGTACACCATGCAGAGCCAATCCTTCCTGGAACCACTGGCAGCCGACCTCTTGAAGAAAAGTGACCTGCGCAAGAAGAAGGGACTCAGGGTGCGCATCGTGCCCTACTTTGGAGCCAACCAATTCTATATGTTCTACGAGCAAGTTTATAGCGACGTGCGCCTCGTGGTCAACCCTCCGCTCAATATTGGACAGTTCGGCGGTAATACAGACAACTGGATTTGGCCACGTCAGACTTGCGACTTTGCCATGTTCCGTATCTATGCTGACAAGAATGGTGAACCTGCTGCTTACAATAAAAAGAATGTGCCGTTGAAGTGCGACCGCTACCTGCCTATCTCGCTGAAGGGGGTGGACAAGGGAGACTATACCATGATCATGGGTTTCCCTGGCTCGACCAGTCGCTATCTGACTGCTTCCGAGGTGAAACTTCGCACGCAGTCGCAAAACGAGCCCTACGTCTTAGCTGGCAATGCACAGTTGGAATTTTTGAAGGGAAAGATGGACACCGTCGATTCGCTCAACCTCATGCTTCAGGACGACTACATGTCGCTGGGCAATGTGGTGAAGAACTTTGGCGGCATGAACGAAGCCGTTGAAAAGATCAATCTTGTCGGTGAAAAGGAAGCCGAACAAGCCGCCTTCCGCCAGTTTGCAGCTCAAAAGGGCAATCCCGAATACGCTAATATCATCGAACGTATCGACTCGCTCTGTGCTGCCAATGCAGACCTCCTTTTCGACTACTATCTGTTGCAGCTCACCGTCGGTCAGCAGCGCCTGTATGTGCAGAGGGGTGCAGTGGGTGCGATGCTCGAGGCTCTGAAGGCGGCGGGGGCAAAGGATATAGAAAAAGCCACAGCCGAGTTGAAGCGTTGGTACAATATTGGTGTAGGTGCTTACAGCGTGGCATTGGACCGCGAGAAAATGGCCCTGCTCCTGCCCTACTGGTTCAAGCATCACCGTGGCGCCTCTCCTGCTTTTATGTCAACACCCGAAGCGGCGCAGGCACATTATGATGCGATGTACAATGGCTCTTTGTTCCGCAGCGCAGAGACGTTCAATGCTTTCCTCGAGCATCCTACCTACGATGTGTTGGCAAACGACCCCATGGTAAAGCATTGGGCTGCCTACAATCAATTCGTACAGCAGAATTATGCCGCCCAGATGTCGGTCTATCGCCAAAAGCGCTCAGAGCTCGATCGCATCTATGTGCGCGGCTTGTGCGAAATGTATGACTGGGCAAAGGCTCCCGACGCCAACTTCACCCTGCGCATGACCTACGGCCACGTGTGCGACCTACGGCCCCGCGACGGCGTCTTGTACGACTGGCGCACCACCCTGACAGGTATGTTCGAGAAGGAGAGCACCACCGAGACCGACTACTTCGTACACCCTCGACTGAAGGCGATGTATCTGGCACAGGACTATGGCCCCTACGCTCGCCAGGATGGCCAGCTGCCCACCTGCTTCCTGTCCAACAACGACATCACTGGTGGCAATAGCGGTTCTGCAGTGCTCAATGCACACGGCGAACTGATCGGTTTGGCCTTCGATGGCAATATCGAGTCACTGTCTTCAGACCTCAAGTTCAATCCACTGCTGCAACGCTGCATCAACGTAGACATCCGCTACGTCCTCTTCATCATCGACCGCTTTGGTGGCAGCAGTTATGTCCTTGACGAAATGGACATCCGCAAATAGGGGGGCGAGGCCTATATCAGCAAAAAAAACTGATAGCTCAATCTATTATGACGTGAGTTCGGTATAAAAATCAAGTAATTATATCTGAATCAATAGGCCTGTGAGCGATGCTATTTTAGTAGGATTTTTCTGTAGACTATACGAAATATGCAAATGTTTCGAGGAGGTACTAAAAAAGTGCGACGTCTTGTTGAAAAAAAGTCTTAGATAATTTCAACGAGACGTCGCAAAATTTAAAAAAGATAAGACTTTTTTATTATCATCCTTTGAGAGATTCGCCGTCATGGATTAAACAACATAGAGCTTATACCGAACTCACGTTGTTTAATCACGTTGAAAAAGAAAAAAACAACATGTTGACACATATTCCAAGTTAGTCTCCATGCGCCAGCAAAACAGTTTAATCTGCTTTATCACGTTGTAAAAGAAAAAACAGTACGATGATACATATTCTACGCATCGTACTCAATGCGCATGCAGGCCGCCATTGCGCACCGACAAGAGGCGCAGGCGCGCTGTCTGAGGCAGGAAGTCGTGGTCGTGGCTCACCACCACAATGGCACGGCGTTCGGCCTCGGCTTCAAGGACTTTTTGCAAGAAAGCTTTACCCTCTCTATCCAGATGAGTGTCGGGTTCGTCCAAGATCAACAGATCGGGATTGGAGACCAAGGCGCGGGCAATCAAGGTGCGCTGCCATTGTCCGCCGCTCAGATCGCTGATGGGCTGGTCGGCTTGTGCTGCTATGCCGAAGCGTTGCATGATGTCGGCGGCCTGCTCTTGCATCTCGGCGGTGAACCCTTGCCAAAAGCGCTTCTTGCTATTCAGTCCCGACAATATAGTTTCGCGCACGGAGATAGGGAATTGGCGATCGATTTGTCTATACTGCGGCAGATAACCCAAGGTGCAATCCTTCGCACGACAGACCTCGCCCGACATAGGCTTCATCAGCCCTGTCATGACACGTAGCAGCGTGCTCTTGCCTCCACCGTTAGCCCCACAGATATGATACACATCCGTGGGCAGCACAGACAGCGTGACGCCGCTCAGTACCACCTTGCGGTCGTAGCCTGCCGTCACATCTTCCAGACGTAGTAATGGGGTCATTTTTGCAACAGGATTTGCGTGATACGTTCCATTTCCTCCTTCCAGTCATAGGACAGCGGATTGATATAGTGCACCTCCAGGCCCAATTCCTCTGCCACACGCTTCACGCCCTTATCGCTATGTTGTTCTTGGGCAAAGATGGTCTTCACACCATGCTCCTTGCATCTTTCCAGCAGTTTCTGCAATTGGCGTGGCGAGGGTTCTTTGCCGTCGTGCTCCATACTTATTTGCAACAGATTGTAATGGCAAGCGTAGTGTCCCAGGGCGGGGTGATTGATCAGAAAGGCTTCGTTCTTTATCGAATCGAGGCGTTGTTGCGTCAGGCTGTCCAGCACGTTCATCTCCTTGGAAAATGCCAACAGACGTGACTTATAAACGTCCGCATTTTGAGCGTCGAGGAGACAAAGTTGCTTGTAGATATTGAGCGCAATGATCTTCATATTCTGTGGCGACATCCAGATGTGCGGATCCTCTCCGCCGTGGTGCTGATCGCCGTGATCGTGGTCGCACATCGGCAACTGCTTGGTATTGGCCGCCGCATTGATGATATAGAGGTGGGGCGAATTGTCCGTTACCTTGCGAATCTGTGTATTCTCAAAGCCCAGCGAACCCACACGTACGAAGGCGGTACACTCGGCTATAGCCTCGATTTGCTGAGGTGTAGGGGCGTAGGTTTCAGGCGAAGCCTCGCGTGGAGTAATCGTCTCGACTTTGAAATTGCCCCTCGTCAAATACTCTGTGACGTAGCGCAGGGGTTCGATACTGACCATGATAGTCTTGTTTTCCACTTTCTTCTTCGATCCACACGAAGCGAAGAAAAATATTGCCAAGGGCAACACAAGGCAAACCTTTGACAGGATGCACAGGGAGCGTGATATTGTGTTTTGCTTCATAGACTTTTTCATAACTCAATCTGATTTATTGTGACCTATATCTTCTCTATTTGCAAGAAGTCTTTTAATATCGTTTATACCATGAGATAGGCTGAGACCAGGACCTGATAGCGCAGGTATTTGCCAATGGCTATCGTCGCCATGGACTTCCACACATTGACGTGCATGAAGCCCAGCGCTACGCAGACCACTTCGCCGAGTACTGGCACCCAACTGAGCAGTCCCATCCAGGCGCCATATTGCCGCACTTGCCGCAGTCCGCGCTCCAACTTCTCGGGTTTCACCTTGATAAACCTGGTGATCCACTCTTCCTTGCCCAGCGAGGCGATGCCATAATTGAACATTCCGCCCAGAAAGTTGCCCACGGTGGCGCAAATCAAGATGCTGATGGGAGAGGCACCTGCCGCCAGCAAACCAAGCATGACGAACTCGGAACTAAACGGCACCACGCTGCCTGCCAGGAACGCTGCTATGAACATGCCCAGGGGGCCCCATTCTATGAGAAGTTGAAGAAATTGCTCCATATACCGAAATAATTGAACACGCCCAGAGCAAAGATGATGCACAGGGCGGTGTAGAACCAAATATCCGAACCTCGGCCGCGCGCCAACGAGAGATGGTGACCGACGAGCGGCGCACTGTTGAGCGCAAGGAGGCGTAGCATGACGTCGTGGTCTGAGGAAAGAAAGACGCAACCCAGTATGAGCAGCACTTCGATAGTGATGATGGTGTAGAAGTACATGCGCACTTTGATTTTGTCGTTGTACGCCGTATTCTTATAGTGCATCATGGCGATGAATGCCAAACCTGCGACGACGGCAAAACTGCCCAATGCGTGCGGCGATACACCCTGCAATTGCGGTAGGGCGAAGTGCCAACTTTGCAATAGGGCATCGACCCACTGCCCCAACGTGCCGCGCCATAGTTGCCAGGCACCAACCAACCAATACGGCAGCACGTAACCAAACACCGACGCCCAGAAGTTGCGCAGACTCATGATGCGCAACTGAAATAGCATGCTGATGAAAAAGGCCAACGCCACGAGCGCAAAGGGGGGATAGAACAGGCTGCCCAGTCCGACGAAGGCGTAAGCGTAAAACACGCGACCACTATTGTGCGACTCGCCGTAGGCACTAAACAAGGTGAAGTAGGACATCAGCAAGCAGCCCGCCAGTACATAACCCATATCCCAATCGTGCAGGAAGGGCAGGGCGGAATAAAGCACAAGGAAAGTACAACCCATCATGCGCGAGCGAATGCGCAGCAAGGCATTGCGGTTGTTGAGTTCGACCAAAAGGTAAGTGATCACCGCTGTGGCGCCAAGACCCGCCCAAAACTTGCCATCCAATATGCCATGCACCAACCACAGCAAGGCTACAAATGCAGCCACTGCCGGCAGGGTGAAAGTACCCGTCACGATGCGTGAACGAAGATTGGGTCGTGCCATAATAGATAGGGTAGTGTGGGATTTCTATGTTATATTGATAAATGCGTTGCGCTGCAATTTTTTCGTGCTAAGTAAAGGACACGAAGCGCCGAGCACAAACTGAACGAAGCGGAGTAGGGGAGGGCGAATGCCTCCATACTCGGACGCGCAATGACAAAGACCCTGTGAAAACAAGAAAACATAGGGCTTCGGCAGAAACTCATTCCGCTCGATCTGCCCTACGTCCTTTATCATCTACGCTTGTGCGACGTCGTTCTCGGTGCGACGGACTGTCAATTACAGATCCTGTCCGATGTCGCGACGGAAGTATTTCTTTTCAAACTGTATTTCCTGTGCGCCACGCATTGCGGTAGCCAGCGCTTCGGCCTTGTCCTGACCGTAAGCACACGAAGCAATGACGCGACCGCCCGAGGTCAACACTTGACCATCCTGTTCCACCGTACCAGCGTGGAAGACGATGCAGCCCTCGGGGTGCAGGTTGCTCATAGGGAAGCCCTTTTCGTAGTCACCAGGATAACCGCCCGATACGCACATCACACAGACTGCGGCGCGGGGGTCAAACTCTACGGTGCGTTGGTTCAGGTCGCCTGCTGCCACACCTTCGAACAGGTCTACCAGGTCGCTCTTCAAGCGCAGCATCACAGTCTCTGTCTCGGGGTCGCCCATACGACAGTTGTATTCGATCACCTTGGGTTGGCCGTCGCAGTTGATCAGACCGAAGAAGATGAAACCCTTGTAGTCGATACCCTCTTGGTCAAGACCTTCGACAGTGGGGCGGATGATTTCGTCCTCGACCTTTTTCATCCATGCCTCGGTAGCGAAAGGCACGGGAGTCACGCTACCCATACCGCCGGTGTTCAGGCCTGTGTCGCCCTCGCCGATACGCTTGTAGTCCTTGGCTTCGGGCAAGATCTGGTAGTGCTTACCGTCGGTCAATACGAACACCGAGCACTCGATACCGTCCAGGAACTCCTCGATCACTACACGCGAAGAAGCGTTGCCAAACTTACCGCCGAGCATATTGCGCAATTCCGCCTTGGCTTCTTCCAGTGTGGGCAGGATCAGTACACCCTTGCCCGCACACAGACCGTCGGCCTTGAGCACGTAGGGTGCTTGCAGCGTTTCCAGGAACTGGCAACCCTCCTCTACCTGTGTGCCATCGAATGTAGCATAGGCAGCGGTGGGGATGTTATGGCGCTTCATGAAAGCCTTGGCAAAGTCCTTCGAGCCCTCCAATTGTGCCCCCTCTTGCGAAGGTCCCACGACGGGGATATGGCGCACAGCCTCGTTGGCTTTGAAGTAGTCCACGATACCCTTGACCAATGGATCCTCGGGGCCTACGACCACGATATCCACTTGTTTGTCGAGCACGAAAGCAGCGATAGCGTCGAAATCGTCCGCCTTCATCGCCACATTTTCGCCTACTTCCGACGTACCGGCATTACCCGGTGCGATATAGAGTTTTTCCACTTTAGGACTTTGAGCAATCTTCCAGGCCAACGCATGTTCGCGTCCACCACTTCCAAGGAGTAAAAGTTTCATAATCGTACATTTTTGGTATTATAATGCAAAGATAGTGCAAGGCGAGCGGAGAACAAAGGGAAAATCGAAGAATTTCACTTTTTATCCCGAGCCGCAGCCTATCTTGGCGCAAGCAAAGTAGTGCAAGGTGAGCGAAATGCCAAATTTATTTGAGTATTTCCGAACCGACGACAAACCGAGAGCAAAATAAGTTCACTTAATTTTGCCGAGGTGCGAAGGAGGAAAAGCCCTCGCAGAGGGATTAACCGACGCCCATCTTGGATGAGCGAAAGCGAATCAAAGTAGTGCAAGGCGAGCATTTTATATGTCTAACACTATCCGCATTCTCCCCCTAGCAGGGGGAGTACCGCCGCAGGCGGGGAGGGGGTAGAGAGAACTATGTATGAAATATACAAATGTTGAAGGTTTTATTACTCTACCCCATGCTTGTGAGAGGAGTGTTCTACTCCCATGCTTGTGGGAAAGTTTTGTTCTACCCCCTCCGCTCCTTCGTCGCTCGTCCCCCTGCTAGAGGGGACAATGCGGTTTGTCTTGTTTATCAAATTTCCTTGCGGAGTGTCTTGCCCAATTATTTCACCAACATTTTTGTAAGGTCTAACAGTAGCCTATCTTGAATGAGCGAAAGCAAACCTGAATTTTTTCAGCAAAATCAAAAGACAAAAGCCTCTGAAAAAAAGTCAAGACCTTTTTCAAATTTCGCGACGTCTCGTTAAAAAAAGGTCTAATGCTTTTTGAAAAAGGTCTTGGTTCGTTTCGACAACAAAAAAACAGGGGCGATAGGAGCGCTTTTCTACCACACAAAAGACCAATTCAGAGACAAATCGCAGAGGCTGTAGTGGAAAAATCGGGGCAGAATGTCATTTTTTTATCATTTTTCTGCCAAATGTATTGTGTATTTCAAAAATAACCATTACTTTTGCACAGCAATTCTGAGAAATGCACGGGAATTTTCCCAAACTTGCTTCAGTAGCTCAGTTGGTTAGAGCACCTGACTGTTAATCAGGGGGTCGTTGGTTCAAGCCCATCCTGAAGCGCAAAAGACATTTCACAGAAAAGCACTGCTTCAGTAGCTCAGTTGGTTAGAGCACCTGACTGTTAATCAGGGGGTCGTTGGTTCAAGCCCATCCTGAAGCGCAAAGAAAGAAAGGAAATCCTGCAAATCTCATGGTTTGTGGGATTTTTTGTTTTGCAGCCGCCCCACAGCCCCACTTGCCAACACAACAGGGGCTTTATACTATTAAAATAAGTGAAATATTTGGCGCACTCGATTTTTCTCTCTACTTTTGACCCAACGTAAACCTTTAGACTATGAAACGTCCGTCAAAAAAATGGGGCATCATTATCAGTGTTGCCTTGATAGTTGTGCTCGGTACCTTATTCTACTTTATGAGTTCACAACCCGAGCCTAAAGTGGCAGAGAATGTCTTGGAAAAAGCCCAAGACCTGGAAAAACGAGGCGACAAGGTCGGCGCAGCAGAAGCCTACAAAAAAGCTGCACGCAAAGGCAACCCCGAAGCACAATACAAATGGGGCATGCTGCTGTTTGAAGGAAACGGCGTGACACAAGACCAACGAGAAGCAGCAAAATGGTTCAAAAAATCCGCAGACAAGGGAAACCTGCTGGGCGCCCTTGCACTGGGTAATTGCTACTACAACGGCGAGGGAATTGCCAAGGACTATACACAGGCGGTGAAGTACTATACGCAGGCCGCCGAAGCGGGTTTGCCCGAGGCGCAATTCGCTCTGGCGCTGTGCTACGAAAGCGGCAACGGCGTGGAGCAAAGCAATGTGATGGCGGCGGCATGGTATGCCAAGGCGGCGCTCCAGGGCAACGAGTTGGCACAGTACAATCTCGCCGTGTGCTATGCCCAAGGACAAGGCTTTGACCACGATCACGAACAAGCCTTCCTGTGGTACGAAAAGGCGGCACAGCAAGGCAACGAGTTGGCACAATTCAACCTGGCCGTATGCTACGAGTTGGGACAAGGCGTGAAGCAAGATCCCGCCAAGGCCATCGAGTGGTACAAGAAGGCCGCCGAGCAAGGCAATGCACGAGCGCAGTTCCACCTGGGGGTATATCACGAAGATGGATTCGGCGTAGAGAAAAACGATTCGCTCGCCATCGAATGGTACAAGAAAGCCGTGGCACAGGAATACCCCGAGGCGCAATACCGTCTGGCGCAATGCTACGAACGTGGCAAGGGGGTGAAAAAGGACAAGACACAGGCCGACTCGCTGATGAAGGAAGCCGCAGATATGGGACACGTCGAAGCACAAGAGGCTACGGGTATGACGGACTGACGCCTTGCCATTTGTACAGAAATTCGTACCTTTGCGCCCACAATTGATAGAAAGCAAAAAGTATATGGGAAGAAATAAATTCTCGCAAAGAGAAATCGACATCATCAGCAAATTGCTCCGACTGAAGAACGCCGGCACGCGCTTTCAGCAGAAACAGGTGCGCCACAAGCTCCGCGTGAACTTCGAATTCAACATCTCGGACTACAATGTACAGGGCAAAGCCTTCGGACCCGAAGACCTGGAAGCGGCTATCCGTCGCGGCGCTATAAAAATCATTGACGAAGCGACTATCGCAGCAATGAAGGAAAAGCGTGCACGTGACAAAGCATGCGACGAAGCAGCACGTGCGGCAGAGGAAGAAGCACGCCAGGCAGAAGCTATCGAACAAAACGAACAGACCGACTGGCAAGCGGTGATGAAGGAGTGGGAAGCTTGGGAACAAGCCGAAGCGGCGAAGGCAGCAGAATAAACCCTCTACGCCCATTCTCCCGACTCGTCACAACGACACCCTACTCTTTTCCAAAAAGGTTTTGCCTCGACTTGTAGACACCTTGCCTTGACTTGTAGACACCTTGCCTCGCATTATAGACACCTTGGTTCGACTAAAAGATGCTTTACCTTATCTTATAGGCATCTTACCTCGCGCTACAGACATCTTATATCATCTTAAAGACACCTCGGATATACACAAAAAATAGTGGACACACCATTGCGATGTGTCCACTTCTTTTATTTTGACCTTATATTAAGCCAAGTTTGGGTTGATTTCGCCCCACTTTTCGATAGCAGGAACGATGTTCAGAGTCACGAGTTCGTCGCGCATCTTGCAGAGGTGTTCGTAAGAAGCGTCGAGCTTAGCCAATTCTTCTTCTGTACCTACAGGCATCTTGTATGTGCAACCGTTTTGGTCGAGCACTGTGTCCATAGCCATCATGATGTGGTTGTACTTCTCGTTGCAAACGTATGTACCAGCAGGGAAGCGGAAAGGAGCGCCACCCATTACCGAGCGAATCATTTCCACTGAGAGGTAAGATGGGCTTTGGAATGAAGAGCGACCGCGGAGTTTGATGATAGCAGCACCACCCTGAGTCACGTCCTTCTTCATTTGTTCCCATTCTTCAGCTGGGAATTCTGCAGTACCGATGAGGTCGTTCAAAGGCTTGCCTGCTACCTTCACAGCGCTACCGAATACAGCCATTTGTTCACCGTGGCCACCGTATGTAGCACAGCCAGTGATTTCGTTTTGCATTACGCCGAATTTCTTAGCCAATGCGCTTTGGAGGCGAGTAGTGTCGAGACCAGCGAGAGTAGTCACTTGACCTGGCTTCAAACCAGAGTAGAGCAAAGTCACGAGACCCGTCAAGTCTGCAGGGTTGAAGATGATCACTACGTGCTTCACGTCAGGGCAGTAAGCCTTGATGTTCTTACCGAGTTCTTCAGCGATCTTGCAGTTACCAGCGAGGAGGTCTTCGCGAGTCATACCTTCCTTACGTGGAGCACCACCTGAAGAGATGATATACTTAGCGCCAGTGAAAGCTTCCTTCACGTCGGTAGTAGCAGTGATGTTTACATCATCAAAACCGCTTTGACGCATTTCTTCTGCAACACCTTCGGGTGAGAATACGTCGAAGAGGCAGATGTTGCTAGTCAATCCCATCATCAGGGCAGACTGTACCATGTTAGAGCCAATCATACCAGCGGCACCAACGATCACGAGTTTTTCGTCTGTCAAAAAAGCCATAATTTTTCTTGTTTTATAAAAAGGTTTATACTATTGTTTTTCTTTTCTTTTTCTATTAAATAACACCTGCGAATCAAGGGCGTCGAAACCGTAGGTCCATTCTTTTTGCAAAGTTACAAAACTTCCTATATAGTAGAATATATTTGCGCTGAATTTTTGCACACTTTTTTTGCGAGAGGCAAAGGATAGTTTATTCGCTATCTCGCTGTCCGATCACTTTGCGGGTCAAATAGCTCACGGGCAACCATGCCGTCAGGAAACCCACTATGATCACGGTGACGAAGACTAGGACGACGTCTATCCACTGCACGCTGACGGGATACGCATCGATGATAAATGAGCCCTCGGCGCCGCCAAAACGGATCAAGCCGTACTCTATTTGCACCCAGCAGAGCAGCAATCCCACCACTATGCCTATCGCAGCACCGAGCAGGGTAATCAAGCGGCTCTCGTGCAGGAATATTCTGATAATATCGCGAGGCGAAGCGCCCAGGTGGCGTAGGGTTTCGATATCGTTGCGCTTGTCGATAATAAGCATCGCTACCGAACCAATAATATTAAAACTTGCCACGAGTACGATGAAGGTCAGAAAGAGGTACGCCATAGTCTTTTCGATCTGCATCACGTTGAATATTTCGCGGTGCTGTTCGTAGCGGTCGTTCACGGTGTACTTCCCTTTCGCCAGAGTGCGCATCCTTTCCTTCACGGCGTCGACATTAGCATCGGGGCGCAGTTGCAGGGCGACGGAGGATACTTGTCCTGCCTTGTCGAATAGGCGCTGTGCAAAGTCGAGCGAAGTGATCAGGTAATTGTCGTCGTAGGTTTTCTGATGGACGTAGAAGAAGAGGCCCGACGCGTGTATTTCCTCGACATTGAAACTCTCCTGCGGATTGGACAGGTTGATGCGCTCGCCACTCTGCGGCGCACAGATGGGCAGAGGTTGGAAGTCTATGCCGCCAAACTGCTGAGTCAGTCCGATGCTGGGCACGGCATATTCCACGCCAGCGGCTTGCAGTATAAATTCGGCGTTGGGATTGGCGCCGCAGTACAGGATGCTGTCGATATTGGAGCAGTGGCGGAAATTGTCGTCCACGCCCTTGACATGCACCATCACGGGTCGTCCCTGAAAGGGTACCATCGCCAGTTCGTCCAAGCCGTAGGATGCCGCCTGCACCTCCTTTTGTTTGCAGATTTCGGTCAGGATGGGTTCCTGAACGTCGGCAAATTTTCCCTCGACGGGACACACTTCCAACTGCGGGTCGAAGTTGGTGTAGAGGCTTCCTATCAAATCGCGAAAACCATTGAACACGCCGAGCACACACAGTAGTGCGGCGGCAGCAAAGGCTACTCCCGCGGCCGAGATGCCCGAGATGATATTGATAGCGTTGTGACTCTTTTTTGAGAAAAGGTAGCGCCGTGCGATGAAGAAGGGGAAAGCCATAACTGGTCCGTTGCTTTGAGGAAAGAAGACTCGGTGTGCAGACTATTGTGCCAGGAGCGAATCGATGTGGTCGATATAGTCGAGCGAGTCGTCTACGAAGAATTTCAACTCGGGTATGATGCGCAATTGGTGGCGCAGACGTCCGCCCAATTCGTAGCGTAGTTCGCGCACATTGTTGTTGATGTTGGCCAGGATTTCAGCCGAGCGTTCCGAGGGGAATACGCTCAGGTAACCACGACATACGCTCAGGTCGGGACTGATACGTACGGCGCTCACCGATACCAGCACGCCGTGCATACCCTTGGTTTGTTTTTGAAAAATGTCGCTCAGTTCCTTTTGAATGAGTCTTGAGATTTTTTGTTGTCTTGTACTATCCATTTGTATTGTATAAGTTCCTTTGCGCATTGCCGCCGTGTCCGATTTCGGTGCTCAGGTCCGAGCGAATGGGCGCAGTGCCGCATATTACATTGCAAAAGTAGACATTTTTCGTAGATTACACAATTTTTTCTGCGGGAATACCTGTTTTTCGTGAAAATACCGGGGAAATCGTGTCATCATAACCCCTATGCGAAATAGTAGTAGGCGAAGAAAATCCCCTCCGAAGTTTCCTGGACAGAAGACTTGGGAGGGGTATGGGGTTAGAGTGTTATTTTAATGCCGCACTATGCCTAATTGCTGCAAAGTCTCTGTGGCATTTTTTGTTGCCTAGTTGTGCTACTTGCTTGATGAGTTCTATGGCTTTGGGGCAGTCTCTCTGTACCCCTTTGCCCAGGGCACGACATACACCCAGTTCTAATGGTGCACTCCGACCCAATATGAATTTCAGTGCATCAAATATTTTCATCGGCAGAATAGGTCAGAGGGGTATACTAAGCCGTCATTCTGCGCCAAAATCCTTTAATATTTCTATCGCGCGGGGATGTCCTTGCTGCGCGGCCTTTTTCATCCACATCAAGCCGGTTTCTTCGTTTTTAGATACTCCCATTCCGTTGAGGTAGAGGGCGCCTAGATTGAACTGCGACTTAGCGTGTCCGCGCTTTGCCGCATAGACGTAGTAGTTGATCGCTTGTGTGTAATTTTGGTGAACGCCAAAGCCCTTTTCATAGCAATAGCCGAGGTTGTAATAGGAGACTACATATTCCCCGTTCGCTGCTTCGTTCCACCAATATACAGCCTTCTTGTGATCCTGTGCTATGCCGGCGCCTTGGAAATAGCATACGCCCAAATTGTGCTGTGCTTCGGGCAATCCCTGTTTTGCCGCGAGGGTATACCAATAGACTGCCTTCGCAGGATCTTGGGCTACGCCTTCGCCCGAACTATAGCAAAGCCCCATCGCCAGTTGTGCTTCGTCTTCGCCCTGTACTGCTGCCTTTTCAAACCATTCCACCGCCTTCGCCAGGTTCTGTGTCGTGCCACTTCCGTGGTAGTAGCGGAGTGCGGTTTCCAATTGTGCTTTGCTGTGTTCCTGCTCTGCCGCTTTCGTGAGCCAATATAGCGCTTTGTGTGGGTTTTGCACTACGCCCGTACCCTTGTCGTAGCACATCGCCAGTTCGTATTGTGACAATGCGTGTCCTGCGTCGGCAGCCCGGGTGTACCATTCTACCGCCTTGACCTCGTCTTTGGGCACACCATTGCCGAAGTGATAGTTGCACGCCAAACTATATTGTGCAGCGGTATGTCCCAATCTTGCCGCCTTTTCAAAGTATGTCGAAGCGACATCGAATTGTGCATTTTCCATCGCCTCCACGGCTTTTTTGAAGTGGGCTTCAGCGTCAGCGCTGTGGGTTGGTTGCTGACGGACTGCTTGTTGGCCGTTCTTGCTCATTTGGCGCAAGGGTTCAGTCTGCCCTCCCCCACCAAATATAGATTTAAGGACTTTCAGTAGTTTCATGTTTGATTTTGATTTGAGGGTTAAAAAAAGAGTGATAATGTTTTTGCAAATATATACATTTGATTTGAAAGCATGAAATATTGTCTGATTTTTATGCGCAAAATGGGTCGCGAAAAAAACCTTGACCTTGTTCAAAAAACATTAGACTTTTTTCGAAAAACATTAGACCTTTTTTCAACAAGACGGCGCATCGTTTTTCAGTCGCTTTTTCAGATTTCAGAAAGCCTATATT
>JAGKTZ010000113.1 GCA_021153165.1 Prevotellaceae bacterium | reverse complement strand
TTGGGTGATGTCAGACAGCGAATTTACTCTTGACATCAACAATCCCGAAGAGCCGAAAATCCTATGTGTGGGTAACAATCCCGACCGTCAGAACATCTACGGTGCTGCACTCGGTTTGTATAATTCCCGTATCGTGAAGCTCATCAACAAGAAAGGAATGCTCAAGTCCTCGGTTATCATTGATGAGTTGCCGACCATCTATTTCAAGGGATTGGATAACCTTATTGCAACGGCACGAAGCAATAAGGTTGCGGTATGCTTGGGCTTTCAGGATTTCAGTCAGCTAGTGCGTGACTATGGGGACAAAGAAGCCAAGGTCGTAATGAACACCGTTGGTAATATCTTCTCCGGTCAGGTGGTGGGTGAAACGGCAAAGACACTCTCTGAACGCTTTGGGAAGGTGTTGCAGAAGCGGCAGTCAATTACCATCAACCGACAGGACAAGTCCACATCCATCAATACACAGATGGACAGCCTTATTCCGCCGAGCAAGATTTCCGGTCTTACACAGGGTATGTTTGTCGGCTCCGTATCGGACAACTTCGATGAACGTATTGAACAGAAGATTTTCCATGCGGAGATTGTAGTGGAGAATGAGAAGGTTGCAGCCGAAACGAAGGCTTACAAGCCTATACCTATCATTACCGACTTTACGGACGAGAACGGCAAGGATTGTATGCGGGATATGATACACTCCAACTATAACCGCATTAAGGAAGAGGTGAAACAGATAGTCAAAGACGAACTGGCAAGAATCGCCATATTTTTATTGTCTAAACCGTTCTTCCAAAATTTTCATTTTGCTTATTATCTCATGAAAAGCAGGTTTACCAGAACCGTAAATCATATTAACCAACATTTCAGCATAATCCTTTTCCCATACGGTGATAATATCTTCACGAGGTATAAGGACTATTCTTTTACGTATATCTGGTGTATAATCCATACCCTTTACAGAGGTAAATATCTCTCTGTGGTGTCGGATGGTTTCCCATAATTCATCATCCTTGACTGCTGCGATAGCAAAATCCTTGTCCATCATCATATAGAGGTCATACAAATGACGTGATTTTCTGTTGGCATTTACACCATGACCTTCTACGGAGAACAACTCGTGCAACAAGAATACCTTTTCCAAGAATGTTTTTCCGGCAACAGCAGTAGCGACATCAGTATCAACCAGCGTTGTTTGTATAGTCGGAAAATTTTCTTCAACAAGACTACTTACCTTATTTAGTTTATACGGTTCAGATAATGATCGTGCTCCGATTTCCAACATAACAACAGGTTTCAAGTAGTCCAATTCACCTTGAATGACACTCTTGTATGTTATCCATATCTTTCGTGGTTCAGGATAGGTGTTATCACCTTCACCATCTTGTTCTGGTTCTATTGTACATAAGGCATCCAAACCATATTGCTTGATGGCATCAGACAATGCCGTGTAGAAATCTTCACGAACAAACACGGATGATTCTTTACGAAGTTTCTTAATCTGTTTCTTTGTCAGATCTCCCTCCAATCCAAATAAAGAGCGGTCAACTGCAAGATCTATATCCTCTGAAAATCTGCTAATGTGTTTTCCAACCTTACTCAATGAAGTACCTCCCTTGAATATCAACTTGTCTGCAAAAGGAAGAGTAAAAACAATCTGCAAAATAGTTGTTACCCACAAATCCTTCTCAATGGCTTGTGCAGGTAAACCTATTCTACCTTCAGCAGCTTGTAATACTTGTTGCTGTTCTTCTACCGTAAGTGTAAAGTAATTATTCATATGCTTGTTTTATTATATCTCGTATCCATACCGGCATTAACTTTAAGTCAGCCACAACCAATTCTTTGGACTCATTTTTTAATAATTCACTAATCCGTTTTATTTGCCAATCTTCGACATTCTCTTTTTTCTTTAATGATTTAAGAGCAAAAGTGATCAGCATTGCCAATCTGCTTTGAAATGCCAGATTCTTAGGAGCAGTATTCTTAAACTTTATTGTTCTTCCATTGGATATTTCAACTTCTCTCTTTGAACCGTCCGTAAGATATACATAGTTCATAGGTATTTGAGTAGAAAGTCCAAGAATATTTAAAGCATAAGCTCCTGCTGGGACAATTCTCGCACAATCTCGTTTAGCCATTGCTTCAGCTATTTGGTCAAAAGAAGGTTGCAAAATTCCTAATCCTAATTTTTCTTCAATTACGGGATAGCAGTATATACCTTGAGCAACCCTTATTATTACACCTTCATTACAAAGACGTCTTAAACTTTGCCTGATGGCATCTGATGAACCTAAATCAACAAAATCATCAGGAAAGAAAATACTTCCTTTCTCAGATGAAACTATTTGCTGTTTGATTTTAGATGTTATACTATCCATACCTTTGAAATTTGTCACAAAAATACGGTAAATTTGTGACACAGCAAAGGAAATTCACTTAAAACCTCCAAAAGATTTGTCACAAAAATACCGAAAGTTTGTGACAAGGTACAAAAAAATGGGTAAGAAACGGCATCACGCAGTCTCTTACCCGACCATATGTATAACTACAAAACCATCAGTCTATCTTCTCATTCGCTCCAATTCATCGTCACGTCTCATCTTCTCGTTCAGCTTCCATCTTGTCGAGGAAGTAGGTACGGCTGTCGTTCTTCCTTCGCTTGATGTCTGTATAGAAGCGGTAGCAATCCTTTGAGTTTACACCGAAGAAGGCGTATAGCATTGAAGCAAGTTCATTCAGTTGGATATTGCCATTGTTGATACAACCCATTTCGCTGATACCATATATCATTTCAACAAGGTCGATGGCGTTGCCTGTCCATTGCAGGGTTGGAGTTTCGTTCTTTAGATTGGTGGATGGATTTAGTGGTGGCACTTGGGTAGCAATGGCAGACAGATGTCGCTGCATTTTCTTCACAAAGGTAAGAGCCTTGCGGATATATACCGACATTTCGCTATCGTCTGCCACTTGATGAAACTGCAACTCGATCTCTGCATACATCAATGCTACTGCAATATGTCTCATATCCGCACCCGTATAGCAATGTTCAATCACCTTTGCCACGAAACTGTTGTAAGCAGATGATAATCCCTGGCACTCATTACCGGTTATCCGTTGGAAAAATTCCGTATTTGTTAATATGGTATGATTCATCTTTATTCCGTTTATGGTTATACAGTTGTTTATCTGTGTGCACACATAAACTATAAGGACAAATCAGTTGCCTACAAGTGCCAAAGAATGGTTTTGTAGATGTATTATATTGATTATCAGCGAGAAAATTGATATTTTTTTTAAAAAAGGTGATTCCCAAGTCTTTTGAAAAGTGTCGGATTGTCCCTACACTTTGTCGGATGTCCTACACTTTTTTCAGCCTTTTCGATAGATTCTCAGATGCAGGGATTTAGATATGGCATACTCATTCTCCACTTGCCAATCCTCAAAATTAACTACATCAGCAAGCAAAATTCCTCCCTTTGATAGCGTTGAGGATTGATAGAGATATAACTCATCTATAAGGCGGTAGCGTTGCAATCCTATAATAAGGTTGATGGATTTCGGTGTAAGCTCTGCAAAATAGGTGGTATCTTCATTATTCTGTTTGCTGGCAAGCAATTTCAGGAGCGAACTGTTGGGGTGCAACTCCATATCAGCCTCTTGTCGTATGACCGAAAGGACATATTTACCGGATTGTAGCATATCTTCACAGTGGGGAAGGATATGCCCGTCTGCTGATACCGTTGTTGCTATTATTATCTTCATCGTTCCTCCTTAAACTTAAAACTGATCAACTCAATATTTGTTCCAAGAGGTATTAAAAAAGTAGCGTGAACCTACGCTACTCAAACAATGGCTCTGGTAAAGCCTTAACAGGATAACGTAAGCCACGCTACGCAAAAGCATAGCATAAGCATTACGCAATAGTTCCTGTTAACTAAAATTTACCAGAT
>JAGKTZ010000032.1 GCA_021153165.1 Prevotellaceae bacterium | reverse complement strand
GTATGATTCTGAGCGATTCTCAGAAGGGTATTTTTTAGTATTTTTTATGAAATTGCAGAAAAACATTAAACCTTTTTGCTTTTTTACGCAAAAAACAGAGGAAATGTAGAGTTTTTGATGTCGCATTTTGCAGAAAAAAAGTGAGACTTTGTAGAAATTTCGCGACGTCTCGTTGAAAAAACATTAGACTTTTTTTCAAGAAAACTTAACTTTCTTCGCACAAGAGTAAATCAAATCCTATTTTAGTTTTCTATTTCACAATATTGATTTGTCAAAATTTTTCGCATTTTTTCATTCAACCTGGCGACATTAAAAACAAAAGACTATCTGCGAGTTTATGCAAAGGAAATGACAAATTTACACGATATATACAATTATTCACAAGATATTGTCTATATTTGCAATAATCAAGGATGAGGCATAATTATACCTCCCAATATTTATAAAACTTTTCAAAAAAAACCGAATACCATGAAACGGATTCTATTTCTCATCTGCATTGCACTGATCGGCCTCAACGCCATGGGACAATACGCTCCCGTAGACGCCGTCGATCAGAAGCCTATCGACATACGTGGCAGCAGGGTCTTTGTAGAAAATATGCAATTAGAGAAGTCGGCGGCAGCAGCACAATTCTCGTCGCTCGGTGGCGTGGACAGAAGCATGGACTACCTGAAATACAGAAGGGGGTATAAGACTGGACTGGGACTGACCATCGGCGGTGCATCCCTGGCTGCTGTAGGATACGGCGTATCACTTGTTGGACTCGTCGGAGCTATAGGAAATGCTTTCAACGAAGACACTCACCGCTGGGGGAATCCCATTTTTTATCTTGGGGCCACCTCATTTGTCGCAGGCTCACTTTGTCTTCTCTCGGGCATTCCCACCCTTTGTGTCTACAAGACCCGCCTCAACCGCTTGGAACGAGAATACAACACCTCATTAAGCGTGGGCGCTTCACCCAACGGGTTTGCACTGACGATTAACTTCTGAATACTCCGATTAGCAATCGCCATACGACAAAGGTGCGGAATAGCCCTTACACTCCCCCTCCGCATAAACACAACCCAAGGAAGACGCTGCAAGTCAAAATGGCAGAGATTGTAGACAGATTTGCGGATTTCAGAAAATTCGCGACACATCACGAAGCAAAATTGCACAAATTTGACGTATCTTTGCGGACGATCTCATAGTTTGGCACACTTGTTGCATGATAAGATACGACAAATGGTCGATGGCAGGCACTTCATCTTTTGCCAAAAGCAGTACAATCTGCACGTCACACGACCTCGTCGACACGACAAATATTAATCACACAATAAAAAAGAAAGGAAAAAACTAATGTACCTCGTACTCTTTATCGGTATTGCACTGATCAGTTGGATTGTGCAAAGCAATCTGCAAAGTAAGTTCAAAAAATTCTCGCGCATACCCACTGCCAACGGCATGACTGGCCGTGAAGTAGCAGAAAAGATGTTGCGCGAAAATGGCATCTACGACGTGACCGTAACCAGCACACGCGGCCACCTGACCGACCACTATGACCCAACAAAGAAGACCGTAAACCTGAGCGAAAGCGTCTACCACAGCAATTCCATCGCTGCTGCAGCCGTAGCTGCTCACGAGTGCGGACATGCCGTGCAGCATGCTACAGCATACGGTCCACTGACCCTGCGCTCTGCCCTGGTGCCCGCTGTGTCATTTGCTTCAAATTGGGTGCAATGGATATTGCTGGCAGGTATCCTTATGGTAGAATCATTCCCATCTATCCTGCTTGTAGGTATCGGTCTGTTTGCGCTGACCACATTATTCAGTTTCGTCACATTGCCTGTCGAAGTTGATGCCAGCCGTCGCGCTACAACTTGGTTGTCGGGTGCCGGTATCACCAACTATCAGACCCACCCCGCAGCAGTAAGTGCGCTGCGCTCGGCAGCCTATACATACGTCGTAGCAGCACTTAGTTCGCTCGCCACATTGGTATATTACATTATGATATTCATGGGTAGCAATCGCGACTAAGTTACGAATACAACAGTTCGTTCAAACCCTATAAATAATGCGAGACACCCATCATACGGGACGTCTCGCATTTCTTTGTATATCCTTGCTGTTTTGACACACATCACTGCTTGGTCAGCCTTGCCACCATCTCGCGTGCAGCATGCGTAGGTGCGCCAGCTTCGCCCAAACGACGACGCAAGTCTTCATAGTCCGTCAGAATTTCATCGCGACGATCCATCACCTCGAGCATTGTGCATCGCACATTTTGCGCATTCATCTTTTCGCCAATCAATTCGGGCACGACTTCTCGCGCACAGATCAGATTGACCAGGGATATATAGGGAACCTTCAGGAAATGACGGCGTAGGAAGTTCATCACACGGCCGCACGACAGATAGTAGCAGACGACTTGCGGCACGTCGAAGAGCGCTGTCTCGAGAGCAGCTGTGCCCGACGTCACCAGAGCCACATCGCTATGACGCAACACCTCGTAGGTGCAACCACGCATCACCTTGGCATGGCAACGATTCTCGACGATGATTTGCGAATATATTGCATCGTCCATATTGGGCGCACCACAGATCAACACCTGATATTCCGTGTCCGACATATCACGTACGGCAAGCAGCATGCGGCTTAGATTGCTGCGAATCTCTTGCATTCGGCTGCCGGGCAGCAAAGCGATGACGCATTTCTTGGGATCCACACCATACGTCTTGCATACAGCATCCCAATCCACAGGCTGCGCAGCGATATATTCTGTCACTTCATCTAACGTTGGGTTGCCTACGTATGAAATGGGATACCCATGCTTTTTCTCAAAGAAATCTACCTCAAAAGGCAGGATAGAGAACAAACGATCTACGTCACGACGAATCGCCTTGATACGATATTCCTTCCAAGCCCAAATCTTCGGGGAAATATAATAGTAGACAGGGCATATATTTTCCTGCTTGACAAAGCGTGCAATCTTCAAATTAAACCCAGGATAGTCCACCAGTATCACGACATCTGGTTGCCATTCGCGGATAGCAGACTTGCACTGCGAGAGGCCTTGCAAAATAGTACGTGCATGAAGTAGCACGGGGATGAAACCCATGTAGGCGAGATCGCGATAATGACGCAGAAGTTGTCCACCCACAGCTTGCATCAAATCGCCCCCATAAAAACGAAATTCGGCGGCGGGATCTTCCTGCAAAATGGCTTTCATCAAATGCGAAGCGTGCAGGTCGCCACTTGCCTCGCCCACTACTAAAAAGTACTTCATTCTATTAGCTTATAAAACAAAATCAAGCCAATCCAGCACGCTGGACCAGCTTGACAACAATTTCCTAATTTCATAATACGCCCGAGAGCACATCTATCAGACCATACGCTGTATTGTCGAGCGTAGTCGGTGTGATCGCTACATAACCATTAGCCAGCGCCCAACGGTCGGTGTCGGTCGCTTCGGGTTCGAGTTCTTCGCAATGTCCGACGAGCCAGTAGTAGTCGCCGCCCCAGGGATGCTCACGGCGCGCCGTCTCCTGTGTCCAATGACTCTTGGCCATACGACAAACCTTGACCCCCGCAAATTTTTCCCGATTAGGAAAATTCACATTCAAACAGGTAAACGGAGGCAAACCTACACCAATCGCTTTGAACACCAAATCTATGATATAAGGGCGAAGGGGAGAAAAGTCAGCATTCTCGGAATGATTGCACAAAGAAAAGGCGATAGAAGGCAATCCTTGGAGCGCCCCCTCGGTTGCTACACCCATTGTGCCCGAATAGTGACTGTTGACCGAAGAATTATCACCATGATTGATACCACCAATTACTAAGTCGGGACGACGCTCCACCAATTCGTTCAGAGCCATCTTGACGCAATCCACGGGTGTACCGGTACACTTATAAACCTTTAATCCAGGTTCGTTGCGCACTTCCTTAATGCGCAAAGGGTGTATGGGCGTGATCGCACAACTTTGTCCCGAGCGTGGACCATCAGGGGCAACGACCAAAATATCAGCCATCGGAGCAAGTGTCTCTATGAGAAAATTGATGCCACCAGCAAAGTAGCCATCGTCATTAGAAATCAGTAAATAAGGGCGTGTAGCCATATCTAAAACCAGTCTATATTGATACAGAATATCAAGTAAAAATCAAAAAAGCATTATTTATAGATGCAAAAGTAGCAAAAAAAAGTATAAAACATTATTGGACGCAGAAAATTTATTATCTTTGCAAATTGAAGTAGTAACATCTGAAACAACTTGGAAAAGCATCGTAAGACGCTCACCAAACACAAAAATATAATATGGGTAAAATTATTGCATTAGCCAATCAAAAAGGTGGTGTAGGTAAGACCACAACAGCAATGAACCTTGCTGCCTCGCTGGCTACACTGGAAAAGAAAGTACTATTGGTAGATGCCGACCAACAAGCCAACGCTTCGTCGGGATTGGGCGTAGACACAAGCAAAGTAGATGTATCCGTCTACGATTGCTTGATTCGCCAAGTCGATCCTAAGAGTGCCATATACACTACAGATATAGAAAATCTGGACATTTTGCCCTCGCATATCAACTTGGCAGGAGCAGATGTCGAAATGATGAGTTTGCCAGATCGCGAAAAACTCTTTGCAAAGATGCTCGCACCCTTGAAGAATGATTACGATTTCATTCTGATTGACTGTTCACCCTCACTTGGTGTGATCACAGTGAGTGCCTTGACCGCAGCAAACTCTATCATTATTCCCGTGCAGTGCGAATACTTTGCACTCGAAGGTATCAGCAAATTGCTTCATACTATTAAAATCATCAAGAAGAAACTCAACCCCGAACTTGAAATCGAAGGGTTCCTCTTGACAATGTATGATTCTCGCCTTCGCCTAGCTAACCAAATCTATGATGAAGTCAAGAGACACTTCCAGGAATTGGTCTTCAAAACAGTCATTCAAAGAAATGTCCGCTTGAGCGAAGCGCCCAGTCATGGTCTGCCTGCGATTCTTTATGACGCCGACTCTATCGGTGCAAAGAACCACTTGGCTTTGGCGAAAGAAATCATTCAAAAGAATAAGTAAAAGTAAAATCCTATAACATTAGAACAGAACTAAAGGTGTCGTTAGCAGTTTCAGATACTCCACTATAAAAACGAGGAAACACTCTGCGAAATAGACACGAGATCATTTGAAAGATCAAATCCATCAATGGCAGCACAAAAGAAATTTCCCGCATTAGGCAGAGGACTTGACGCCCTCATCTCAATAGAAGACGAAGTTCGCACAAGTGGTTCTTCGTCGATCAATGAAGTTCCCATTACACAAATCAAAGCAAACCCCAATCAGCCTCGTCGTGAGTTTGATCCCACAGCATTAGAGGAATTGGCAGAAAGCATTAAGCAAATAGGCATTATCCAACCCATCACACTCAGAAAGATGGAGGATGATACTTACCAGATTATCGCTGGTGAACGCCGTTGGAGAGCTTCGCAAATGGCAGGTCTTGACACAATTCCTGCATATATTCGCACAGCAGACGACGAGAAGATGATGCAAATGGCGCTCGTCGAAAATATTCAACGCGAAGACCTCAACGCTATCGAAATTGCTCTAGCCTACCAAAATCTGATTGAACAATACGATCTGACTCAAGATAAATTAAGCGAAAAGGTGGGCAAGAAGCGCGCCACCGTTGCCAATTACCTCCGCCTGCTAAAGTTGCCTGCACAAGTACAAGTCGCTCTGCAAAATCGTGAGATGGACCAGGGCCATGCTCGCGCATTGTTGGGACTGAGTCAACCCTCGCTGCAATTGAAAGTATACAACGAAATCAGAGACAAGGGTTACAGCGTACGCCAAGTAGAGGAAATCGTAAAATCCATCAACGACGGCGAAGAATATAAAGGTGCTAAAAAAGGAGGAAAGACACAAGGCGAACGTCGCTTGCTCGAAGAGTATAATATCCTAAAGAGCAAACTCTCCGACTTCTTCCAGACAAAAGTCCAAATGACCTGTTCAGCACAAGGCAAGGGAAAAATCACAATACCTTTTGCTAACGACGAAGAACTCGAACGCATCATCAGTTTATTTGACAAGATGAAAGGATGAATCATAGACGACAAATCCTCTATCTAACGGCAACGCTCATCGCTTTGATTTGCTTTGCTATTGGAGAGTGTCAAGCAAAGACATTACTCTATTCCCCGCACGACGGGGATTTGTCGTCTATTGTCTCAGAATACACTACTGAAATAAAATCAAGCATCAACGACACACCTCCCCGTAAAGCAAAAGCATCTTCTCAAGCCAAAAGAGATAGTATCAATAGGGTTGAGTTAAAACGAGAAGCAGATTCACTCAAAGTATCAACCCCAAATCAGACCTCAAACGACTCCACCGCAACAGACTCAACCATCACTGCTGATGAGTCTGACTACATTGATTTCCTCCCAGGCGACACCATCAATCTAAGTCCCATCAAAGCTGAAAAAGTATTTGAGGAAGAATTAAAAACTGTTGGAATACAACAAAAACAATTTATTCCAGACCCAGGCAGGGCACTTTGGTTGTCGGCAGTCTTCCCTGGCGCTGGACAGATATACAATCGAAAATACTGGAAGTTGCCCATTTTCTACGGAGGTTTCCTTGGGTGTACATACGCACTGCTTTGGAATCAACAGATGTACATGGATTATTCCCAAGCCTACTTAGATATCATGGACGACAACCCCAATACGAACTCACACCTTGAGATGTTGCCACCAAGATACGACATCACGGGAAAAGAAGAGCGTTTCAAAACAATTTTTAAGAACAAGAAGAACTATTATCGTAGATATCGAGACCTCAGTGCGTTTTGCTTTGTTGGCGTCTATCTATTGTCTATTGTAGATGCCTATGTAGACGCACACCTATCCATATTTGATATTTCGCCAGACCTAAGTTTGCAACTACAACCTACAGTAATTGAAACAAAAAGTACATTCCAACACAATTCCTATGGTGTGGGTTGCTCACTAAATTTTTGAAAATTATGAAAACAACACATTTCTTTTTTCAAACGCTATTAAATGTTGCATTTTGCCTACTAACACTGAACCCACTAAGTAGCTTTGCACAAAATTCAAAAATCGACTCAAGCAAAATCTATTTGCCCGAAGCGATGACCATTAACATGGACTCGTTGTTGAATGAGTGGAAAGCTCAAAATTATATCTATCCTGACACAACATGTGCTCAGCCAAACATCAATCCCACCTTTGACTCCGCTGTATATATCAAAAGACTATCACGCATTCCTGCTGTGATGGAACTCCCCTACAACGAAATCGTCAGGAAATACATTGACCAATACACCAACAAGCAGCGCAGTTCTGTTGCATACATGTTGGGGGCTGGCAATTTTTATATCCCCATATTCGAAGAGGCTTTAGACTACTATGGTCTACCCTTAGAATTAAAATACCTTCCCGTCATAGAATCTGCACTCAACCCTGTAGCCAAAAGCAAAGTCGGTGCGACTGGATTGTGGCAATTTATGCTTCAGACAGGTCAACGTTACGGACTTGAGGTAAATAGTTTAGTCGACGACCGTTGCGACCCATTGAAATCAACTTGGGCTGCAGCAAGATTCCTCAAGGATTTATACAAGATATATGGTGATTGGAACCTTGTGATTGCAGCCTACAATTGTGGCCCAGGCAATGTAAACAAAGCCATCCATCGCGCTGGCGGAGTGAAAGATTACTGGCAAATCTACCCTTATTTGCCTAACGAGACGCGAGGGTATGTGCCAGCATTCATTGCAGCCAATTACATCATGAACTACTACTGCGAGCACAACATTTGTCCAATGAAGACAAAGATCCCCATCGCGACAGATACTGTTGTCGTTTCTCGCGATGTGCATATTGAGCAAATCACAGCCTACTGCAAAATAGAAAAGGAATCTATTAGATCCCTAAATCCACAATTCAAAACGGACATCATTCCTGGTAATAGCGAGCCACGTGTACTTAGAATGACACAACAAGCTATTCTGGAATTTGTAGAAAACGAGGACTCTATTTATGCATACAAAGCAGACGAACTATTGACTCGTCGTTCTACAGTTGTTGCTAAACAAGGTACAACATCAAGCAAAAGTTCTTCATACAAGAAGAGTTCAAGTTATAAAAAGAAGTCAACTTCTAGCTCTTACAAGAAAAACTACTCTAAGGGGAAAAGTACTTATTCAAAAGGAAAGAGTACCTACTACAAAGGCAAAAAAAGAAAGAGATAGTCTTTCATCAAAAAACAATAGAGAAACACATACGTTAGAAATAATAAACCTTAAATCATTGGGAGGAAGTAAAGATGAGCGAAATGAATACCCACGCACTGACTCCACTGGAACTGAAAGACGAAGAAATGATCAATGCCGCTTTTCAAAAGCTCATTGATACCTATCTTGCATCCAGTCATCGCCGCAAAGTCGACATCATCACCAAGGCATTCAACTTTGCCAAGCAAGCACACAAGGGCGTGCGCCGCCTCTCTGGCGAGCCCTACATCCTTCACCCCATTGCCGTAGCGCAAGTGGTGTGCGAGGAAATTGGTCTAGGTTCGACATCAATCTGCGCAGCCCTACTCCACGACGTTGAGGAGGACACCGACTATACCAACGAAGACCTATCAAACCTCTTTGGTCCCAAGGTGGCAAATATAGTTGAGGGGTTGACCAAAATATCCGGCGGAATCTTTGGCGATCGCGCTTCAATGCAGGCAGAGACCTTCAAGAAATTACTGCTCACCATGAGCGACGATGTGCGCGTGATACTGATCAAAATCGCAGACCGCGTACACAACATGCGCACCCTGTCGAGCATGCTCCCCAGCAAGCAGTACAAGATCGCAGGCGAAACGCTCTACATCTTTGCTCCCTTGGCGGACCGATTGGGTTTGAATAAAATCAAGACAGAACTTGAAAATTTAAGCTTTAAGTACGAGCATCCAGAAGAATATGCTCAGATTGAAGAAAAACTTGCCGCTACACAGCCCGAACGCGATAATATCTTTGAAAACTTCACTGCTCCTATTCGCGAAAAATTGGATGCAATGGGTACAAAGTACACCATCAAAGCCCGCGTCAAGAGTCCTTATTCAATTTGGAAAAAGATGCAAGCCAAGCAGATTCCATTCGAGGAAGTTTACGACCTGCTTGCTTGCCGCATCATCTATACGCCCAAAGACCGTAGTTTGGAGGAGGAAGAATGCTTCTCTATCTACGGATCACTCACCAAACTCTATACGCCCCACCCCACTCGTCAGCGCGACTGGGTAAGTAGTCCCAAGGCGAATGGTTATCAAGCGTTGCACAACACCTTTATGAGTAAGCAAGGTGGCGCAGGTAAATGGATTGAAGTACAAATTCGCTCAGACCGCATGGACGATATCGCCGAGCAAGGGTTCGCTGCACACTGGAAATACAAGGATGCCAATGCCGAATACGACGAGAAGGAACTGGACCGTTGGCTCAATTCCATCAAAGAGATATTAGACGACCCACAGCCCGATACACTCGATCTGCTGGATACGATCAAATTAAATCTTTTCACTTCCGAAGTGCTCGTCTTCACCCCAAAGGGCGAACTCAAGTCAATGCCTGCAGGTTCTACAGCTTTAGACTTCGCATTCAGCATTCACTCCTTCCTCGGTAGCCACTGTTTCGGTGCAAAGGTCAACCACAAATTGGTGCCTCTATCCTACAGATTGAAGAGTGGCGACCAGATCGAGATCATCACTTCGCGCACTCAGCACGTACGTCCCGAATGGCTCACATTTGCTACCACAGCCAAGGCGAAAGGCAAGATCGAAGCCATCCTGCGTCGTGAGAATCGCGAGAAAAGTCACAAGGGAGAGGCGAAACTCAAGGATTTCTTCGCAGAAAGGGGATTGGAATACACTATTCCTACCGTTGATAGATTGGTCAACTATTACAATCAGCACAAACGCGAAGAACTCTTCCTCAGCATTGGTGAAGGAAAAATCACACTCGACGACACCACCATCAACTTTATCAAGGGCAAAAAGGGCAGTTCATGGAAGAACTTTATCCCATTCATAGGCAAAAAGGAAGAGAAGATCGAAGTAAATGTCGACACAGACTTTGCAAAGGGTCTAAACCGCAAGAAGACACTCGTCCTCAACGAGGAAGTGCTGGAAAAGTGTCAAATCGCGACCTGTTGCAACCCTATCCCGGGCGACGATGTCATGGGATACATCAATAGTCACGGCGAACTGGAAATTCATGCCCGTAGCTGCGAGCATGCCACTAAGCAAAAGACGCGATTCGGCAACAACATCATCGCCACAAAGTGGGACACACACAAAGTGCGCCTGTTCAAGGCCTGCATTGGTATTCGCGGCGTCGATAGCCAAGGCGTACTCTATGCCATCGCCGACGTATTGCACAAACTCAAGCAATTCGTCATCAACCGCATCACCCTCGACACCAACGATGGTATCTTCGAAGGCAAAATCGACCTACAAGTCTACGACACAGACGATATCAAATTGCTCTGCGACGCACTTCGCCAAATCGAAAACGTGACCAAAGTGACACGCATCGATTCCGCTCACCAACTCAACTAAGGAACGCACCTATAATATAACGCGTGCGCGCGAGGCAGAATGGGTAAAATTCTGCGCTCGAAAACCTCAGAATAAAAAACCAAGACCTTGTTAAAATTTCGCAACGTCTCGTTGAAAAAAACCTAGACCTTTTTTCAACGAGACGTTGCTTTTTTTTACCCACACCTTAATCATCTCAAAATATATCCTTTGAAGCAACTCTTATTGCAGGCCTACTCCCCCTCATCAATCCCTATTTTACCATCAAAGAAATGACAAAATCGTGCATAACTTCATTTTTTTCAGCAGAAAAAGTGAGTAATATATTTCTCAGTCAAAAAAAATGTAGTAATTTTGCCACGATTTTGAGTCCGAAGGGGCAGAAGAAGCGGACGACGCATGATGCGCATTCAGTCCCGCCTCCCGGAAAAACCGTTTAAAGTATTAATTAAAATGTACGCAATCGTAGAGATTAACGGTCAACAGTTCAAAGTAGAAGAAGGCAAGCGCCTCTTCGTAAACCACATGCAAAACGTTGAAGGTGGTCAAACTGTTGAGTTTGAAAAGGTGCTGTTGGTAGAAAACAACGGCGAAGTTACAGTAGGTCTTCCTACAGTAGAAGGCGCAAAGGTAGTTTGCGAAGTAAAGAGCCCACTCGTTAAGGGTGACAAGGTTCTCGTATTCCACAAGAAGCGTCGCAAAGGTTACCGCAAATTGAACGGTTACCGTCACCAGTTCACAGAACTGACAATTAAACAAGTTATTGCTTAACCCTAAAAAAGTAGAAGAAAATGGCACACAAGAAAGGTGTAGGTAGTTCAAAGAACGGCCGTGAATCGGCTTCACAAAGATTAGGTGTTAAGATTTGGGGTGGTCAAAACTGCATCGCTGGCAACATCATCGTTCGCCAACGTGGTACAGTTCACTATCCTGGTAAGAATGTAGGTATGGGTAAAGACCACACTCTCTATGCTCTCGTAGATGGCAAGGTGGAATTCCGCCGTGGCAACCGCGACCGCAGTGTTGTAAGTGTTCTTCCCGAGGCCGAAGCTTAACCCCTTCAGTAACGAACAAACTTTTTTCATACGGGCGTTCCGAAAATTTGGAACGCCCGTAGTTGATTAATGTATCCGACCCACTGAATAAAAAAAAGGATACATACCTCTTGAAACAGAAACGACACAACGTATGATTTCAGTTTGCATCGCCACATACAACGGCGAAAAATATTTACGAGAGCAATTAGACTCCATTTTACCCCAACTGGCGGAAAGTGACGAAGTCATCGTCTCTGACGATGGCAGCACAGATGGGACAATAGATTTAATTAGCTCGCTCAACGACCCACGCATCAAAATCGTGTCCAACTCTGGACGCAAAGGATATGTCGGTAATTTTGAAAATGCTCTGAAACATACCACAGGTGACTACATATTCCTCAGCGATCAAGACGACATTTGGTATCCCAACAAAGTTACGACTTGTGTGGATTTACTGAGAAATCACCTTGCCGTTAATCACAATTCATTGTTGGTCAACTCTGAAGGCAAATCATTGGGCAAGGACTTCTTTACCATTCACAAATCTTCAGGAGGCTTTTGGCAAACACTTTTGCGCAACTCCTATTCAGGTTGTTGCATGGCTTTTCGAAAAGAATTATTGAGCTACGCCCTTCCCTTTCCACCATCAATTGCTTCGCACGACATTTGGTTAGGACTCCTCGCCGAAAAGCACGGCAACCCTATATTCCTGTCCGAACCACTGCTTTACTATAGACGACACGAATCAAATGCCTCTACAACCGCAGAAAAGTCTAAAATTCCCTTTGCGAAGCAACTGCAATACAGGCTGTATATGTTTATGCACTCCCTAATCAGATAATCAGGTTTCTCATGGAACGATTTTTAATTCTTGGCGGCAGTGGTTTTATAGGCACAAACGTAGTGGAACATCTTGCCAACACTGGCAAATATGAAGTGCTTAATATAGACCACGCAACGCCGAAAAATCCACAGCACAACAGCCTTTGGAAAAAGGTTGATATTTGCAATGCACAACAACTCAAACAAGCAATTCACGAATTTAACCCCCACTATGTGCTACATTTGGCAGCACGCACAGACCTGATGGGAAAATCAGTGGAAGAGTATTCCGCAAACACCGATGGCGTAGAGCATTTGCTACAAGCATTAGACGAACTCCCACAATTGAAAAGGGTCGTATTCACTTCGTCTATGCTCGTTTGCAAAGTCGGTTATCAGCCTACCCACGAACAGGACTACGCTCCATCGACCTTTTATGGAGAAAGCAAGGTAATCACTGAGAAAATCATTCGCAAACACAATCCTGCCTATGAATGGGCAATCATTCGCCCAACATCAATATGGGGTCCCTGGTTTGGCGTACCCTATGCCAATTTTTTCAAAATGGTGCTTTCGCGCACTTATGTAAATTTAGGCAAGCACGCATGTACAAAGACCTATGGCTACATAGACAATGCCATCTATCAAATCATGGCCATTTTTTCTGCTGAAGCGAAAAACATTCACCAACGTATGTTCTATATTGGTGACTACGAACCTTACAATATTTCAGACTGGGCAAAAGAAATAGGCAAGGAAGCGGGGATATTCATTCCTACTGTCCCTTTCTTTTTACTACGTCTGGCGGCTTGGACTGGAGACATGTTGTCAAAAATAAAAATCCCATTCCCTATGACATCCTTCAGATTGGGAAACATGACAACGGACAATGTCATTGACACACAAGCAACCGAAGCGATTGCACCAAATCTGCCAGTAAGCAGAAGAGAGGGTATCATCACTACCATTGAATGGTTGAGAAATAATAAATAGAAGACGGTATAGATCTGCTGCTGCACAATATTGAGTGGACATGATACCGCATTAAACCTACAGATTCCCTATAGTCACAATACAACCAACAAAAATGAGCCACAAAGCAAAATTTACATTAGTATTTATTGCCATTTCCTCACTTCTCCTGACAATAGGTTGTGGGGGAAACAAAACGGCACAAAACGGCAGTGAAAATACGGACACCCTCCAGAGCACAGCGTCAGTTGTCACAGAAAAGACTGTTGAAGTTTTGCCCGACACAACTTACCCCTCTATTAACAAGGTCAACTATCGCATAGAAAAATGCGATGGTTACTCGGATTCCCTAATTGACAATTTGACCAATGTCTATGCACAGGCACAAGGCATCTACACGTTTCGTGGCGACATAAACCGTCAAGCAAATTATGGTGGGAAAGTCACAGGACGTCCCGATACAATAATCATAGATTGGGAGTTTCACACAGCATCCAATCCACCAAATTTCAAACAAGGGAAATGGGGCGGTGGCACAGGATGGACGGGTCAGCCGCTTTATGTCAAATGGCCTAAAGACAAGTTAAACGCTTTCGCTGCAAAAGGTCTGACCAATGCAGAATTCAGCGGCGAGGAAATTATCGTAGGTTCCCTCTGCCACACACTATATTTCATAGATTTCAAAACAGGCAAAGCATCGCGCCAACCGATCGACGTGGGCAACCCAATTAAAGGTACACCGTCGCTCGACCCAACACTCAACGGCAATTTATACGTAGGCCAGGGCATACCAGATAAGCGTCCCTTTGGCAATCTCGTCGTAGATTTGGACCAAGGCAAGATCACCCGCCATTTCCCCGAGGACAGAAAGGCACGACGTAATTGGGGCGCGTTCGATTCCTCACCTATTCGTGTCGGACAATTCTTGTTTTGGGCAGGTGAGAACGGCACGCTATATAAATACTTGATAAAAGATGCCGACCTAGAGCTTGTTTCTACACTTCGCTACACCGTGGGTGGCGCGGCTCCTGGTATGGAGGCATCAATCGCCGTGTATCGCAACTATGGCTACACTGCCGACAACCATGGCCACATCCTCTGCACAAACCTCAACACCATGCGTCCCGTTTGGCACTTTGACAATGGCGACGACACCGATGCGACGATCGTAGTAAGCGAAGAAAATGGACACCCCTACGTCTACGTTTGTTGCGAGATTGATCGCATTCCCCGCGATGCTTCCTATTTCAGAAAACTCAACGCACTGACTGGCGAACTCGTTTGGGAATATGCAGCACCCGGCAGACGCTTTAACATAGAAAAGAAGCATTTCGATGGTGGTTACTATGCGACTCCCCTGTTGGGCAGAGGCAATTGCGCAGACCTCATCTTCTGTAATCAAGTCAAGAATCTGAAGGGACAGAATGGGGATTTCGTTGCTATCAGCAAAGCTACGGGTGAATTAGTCTACACTATTCCGCTCAAGCACTACGCCTGGTCATCGCCAGTCGGTTTGCTGAATGAAAAGGGCGAAATGTTCATCTTCACAGGCGACACCTACGGCAATGTCTACCTCATCAACGGTCGCGATGGCAAGGTGCTTTACACCCAACACGTCGGCAACAATTTCGAATCTTCGCCCATCGTCATCGGCAACCAGGTCGTTGTAGGTTCGCGCGGTCACAGTATTTATAAAATGTCAATTCAATAAATTCATGAAAAAGGCCTTATTTACTCTTTTGATTATTGTATCAGGACTGAGTCTCCATGTACAAGCCCAATCCTTGACCAGACAGATTGGCAAGGTAAGCGGAGCGTACAATTTCTGGCTTTATGAGCCTGCCAAGGTAGACACACTGAAACCATTGGTAATATTTCTGCACGGCAACAGCCTTTGTGGCCGCGACTTGAATATGGTACGCAAATACGGCACTATTGATGCTATCGAAAAGGGCAGAAACCTCGACGCCTACGTCATTGCTCCTCAAAATCCTGGCGGTGCTTGGAAGCCCGAGAAGATAAAGTTGGTGATGGACTGGGTGATTAATAATAAAAAGATAGACACCAACCGCATCTATGTCCTGGGGATGAGCCTCGGCGGCTACGGCACTATCGATTTTGCAGCCACTTATCCCAACCTTGTCGCCGCAGGCATTGCAATGTGTGGCGGTGGCACGAGAAAGAGTTACTGCGGATTGAACCAAGTACCCCTATGGATTGCTCATGGCACTGCCGACAGAGCTGTGGGAGTACGCGAAAGCGACAAAGTGGTCAATGCCATGAAGGCTTGCGAAGGCGGAGCACCACGTTTGCACTATGATCGTGTGCCCGGCATGAATCATGGAGCGTTGGCAAGGGCTTTCTATAAAAAGGAGACCTATGATTGGTTGTTCAAGCATAGTCTGTCTGACAAGGGACGTCCCGCGCATCCCAAAACCTATACTATGTCCTATCCTGCATTCCAAGGTGTCTACAAAGGATTAAGTTCTAAAAAACGCCCTGGATTGATCAAATAAAAATTTCGCGACGCCTCGTTGAAAAAAACCTTAACCTTTTTTTAACGAGGCGTCGCGAAATTTAAAAAAGGTTAGACCTTTTTTTCAGGAGGCTTTTTCTCGTAATATCAACCTTTGCTCAAACTCAAACGAGACGGCTATTTATAAAAATCAGCTAAGTCTCGTTTTTTTTATTTCCATTTTTCCACAAAATAAAAAAAGAATACATATCTTTGCCGAGTAGAGGTAATCTGTAGCAAATTGGACCCTTGCGGGCGAACAGCAGATATCTTGACACATGTTTCACCTATAAAACATTATTATTATGAAGAAATTTATCCTCGCTATGGTGCTTTGCGTAGCATCTATGGGTGCATTTGCACAAAAGACTCCTCATGCTGTCGGAGTATACCTCGGCGGTAACATTGATTTGGCTTATCAATATCACTTCAACAACAAGAATTTCGTTGATGCCACTTTAGGCTACTTTGCATTCGACGGCTTTTCTGCCTCTGCTACCTACAACTGGAATATCCAGGAATGGAGCGACTGGACACCCAACTTCGGTACTTGGAAGCTCTGGGGTGGTGTTGGTGCAGGCCTTGGTCTTTTCCAAGAAGCCTTCGTCTTGGGCCCTGTAGGTCAATTGGGCTTCGGCTTCACCTTGAAGGCTGCGCCAGTGACAATTGGTATCAATTATCGCCCTATGGTTACTTTGGCATTCAGCGGCGATAAGCACTTCCATGCTAATGGTTTCTACAATGGTGGTTTGTCAGTAGTTTATCGTTTCTAAGAGACAATAGAAATATTTTTACACAATAATTGCCGATAGCAAGACGGGGCATTTCCCCCTCTACTTGCTATCGGTATTTTTTTAATATTATTATAATATGGATGCATCGAAATTTGCGCGGAAATACGTAACTTTGCACCAACTAAACTTAGACAACATACTGTAAAAATCAACCGCTATGGTAAAGATTACAAAAGAGGCAGCCTTGCTTTATCACTCGCAAGGCAAACCTGGGAAAATTGAAGTCGTTCCCACCAAGCCCTATCGCACACAGACAGACCTGTCACTGGCCTACTCGCCCGGTGTAGCAGAACCCTGTTTGGAGATACAAAACAACCCCAACGATGCCTACAAGTACACCAACAAAGGCAATCTCGTGGCCGTGATTTCAAACGGTACCGCCGTGCTCGGATTGGGCGACATCGGCGCGATGAGCGGTAAGCCCGTGATGGAGGGAAAGAGCCTCTTGTTCAAAATATATGCAGGCGTGGACGCCTTTGATATCGAAGTGGATGAAAAAGATCCCGAGAAATTCATCCAAGCAGTGAAGGCGATTGCACCAACCTTCGGTGGCATCAACCTCGAGGATATCAAAGCACCCGAATGTTTCGAAATCGAACGCCGACTCAAGGCCGAACTCGACATCCCCGTGATGCACGACGACCAGCACGGTACTGCTATTATCTCGGCTGCCGGTCTAATCAACGCCCTGCAAGTGGCGGGCAAAAAGATCGAGAACGTGAAACTCGTAGTCAACGGTGCCGGCGCAGCAGCCATATCTTGTACAAGATTATACTGCGCCTGCGGTGTTAAACACGAGAATGTCGTGATGCTCGACTCTAAGGGTGTTATCTCGACAGAACGCCCCGACCTGAACGAGCAAAAGAAAGAATTTGCCACCTCTCGCACAGACATCCACACATTGGAGGAAGCTATACGCGGAGCAGACGTATTCGTCGGCTTGTCTAAGGGCAACATTCTGTCTCAAGACATGGTGCGCTCGATGGCAGACCATCCTATCATCTTTGCCTTGGCCAATCCTGTGCCCGAAATCTCTTATGAAGACGCCATGGCGGCTCGTCCCGACGTACTGATGAGTACCGGCCGCACAGACTACCCTAACCAAATCAACAATGTGATTGGTTTCCCCTACATCTTCCGTGGTGCACTCGACACCGCAGCTTCTGCCATCAACGAGGAGATGAAAATGGCCGCAGTGCGTGCTATTGCAGACTTGGCCAGACGTCCTGTGCCCGATATCGTGAACCGTGCTTATCATGTGCGCAACTTCACCTTCGGTCCCGACTACTTTATCCCCAAACCCGTAGACCCACGCCTCATCACCGAGGTATCTATGGCAGTGGCTAAGGCGGCAATCGAAAGTGGTGTAGCCCGCCGCATCATCACCGACTGGAAAGCTTACCGCCAGCAACTGCGCGAACTGATGGGTCAGGAGACTAAGTTCACACAAAACCTCTACGACACAGCACGTCTTGCCCCCAAACGCGTAGTCTTTGCCGAAGGTACACACCCCAACATGCTGGAAGCCGCTATCCGTGCTAAGGAAGAAGGCATATGCCACCCCATTCTGCTGGGCAATGATATCCAAATCCGAAAGATGGCAGAAGATATGCAATTGGATTTGGAAGGCGTAGAAATCCTGAACTTGCGCAACGACAATCAGACCGAAACTCGCAATAGATACGCACAAATTCTGGCAAAGAAGAAGCAGCGCGAAGGCTACACTTTGCAAGAAGCTATCGACAAGATGTATGAGCGCAACTACTTCGGCATGATGATGGTCGAAACAGGCGATGCCGACGCATTTATCACCGGTCTGTACACAAAATATTCGAACACGATCAAAGTAGCCAAAGAAGTGATCGGCATACGCCCCGAGTACAAGCATTTTGGTACGATGCACCTTGTCAACTCTAAGAAAGGTATCTACTTTATCGCCGATACGCTAATCAACCGTCACCCCAACAAGGAAGCTCTCCTTGACCTGGCGAAACTCAGTGCTTCGACCGTGCGTTTCTTCAACCGTACGCCTATTATCGCCATGCTTTCGTACTCAAACTTCGGCACCGACACCGTAGGCAGTCCTGCTATTGTGCACGAAGTCGTCGAACAAATGCAGCGCGAATACCCCGACTTGGCAATAGACGGCGAAATGCAGCTCAACTTCGCTATGGACAAGGAATTGCGCGACGAAAAGTATCCATTCACCCGCCTCAAGGGATTAGATGTAAACACCCTGCTCTTCCCCAACCTGACCTCGGCCAACGCTTCCTACAAGATGGTGAAATCTATGGTAGACGAGGGCGAAGTAATCGGTCCTATCCAAATGGGATTGAACAAGCCAATTCACTTTACCGACTTCGAAAGCTCAGTGCGCGACATCGTAAACATCACAGCCGTTGCCGTACTCGATGCCATCGTTCAGGAAAAGAAAAATGGTAAATAACATTGCGACGTACAAACGACTCTCATAAATCCATATCAGGAATGCTCTGCCCCAGCGGCGGAGCATTTTTTATTAAGAAACTCGCTCGAACAAAATAGTTTTTTGTATATTTGCGAAGTCTCTACAAAAGTCGCCTTTATCCAAGGCTAAGTAGGCACAACTTCTCGATCCCCTTCCACAACAAAAGACTTTCTTTATGCCAACCTACGAAGATCACACATACGCCGAACAGCACCAGGAACTATACAACCGCGTGTTGGACACAGCCGAATTGGAATTTCAAAGACTTGGCATTCGCGCCGTACGCATGGATGATATTGCGCATCAACTCAAAATATCTAAGCGCACTTTGTACCAGATTTTTCCAGACAAAGAAACCCTACTACTTGCTACAACAAAGCGAACTTTCGAAAGAGAGCAGCAACGGTATGAAGCCTACTTGAATACTGAAGGCGATATACTGAGACTACTCTTCGTTGTGCTGGAAAATCACTTAAAACATTTAGAGAAAATCTCGCCTATCTTCTTTGCCGAACTATCACGCTACCCCTCTGTCTACGAATACGTCGAAGAGGACAAAAAAAGGCGATTTGAAAACGTAGCAAGTTTTTTAAAAAAAGGTGTAGAGCAGGGATGTTTCCGTACAGATATTGACTTCAATCTCGTGAGCCAAGTCGTGCAATTAAATTCGCAAAAGACACTCAACCCTCTGTTACTCAAAAATTATACGTTGACCGAGATTTTTATCAATTTCGTTATTACATATTTCCGTGGATGCTGTACAGAAAAAGGCATCGCAATGATTGACGAGCTGCTGGAAAGCTATCGTACACGCAATATGAAATAAAATAAAAAGTTGCCCTCTGTAGGCAACTTTTTTATTACTCCATCTTGCTCTGATACAACACTTTTTTGTATATTTGCAACGTATTATAACAGGAGATTCAAACTACTGTTTACCGACATTAGGGTGAGCATAGACGAATCCCCTGATTTTATCTGTAAAATCAAAAATAAAACATATGAAGAAAACTCTACTCAAAACACTCTGTTGCCTTTTTGCTTTGGCAACAACACTTGGGCTTTCTGCTCAAACGAAAGTCGTAACTGTTTATACGACTGGCACAGAAGGCGACTTAGCTAATCTCTACGCAGGCGGTACTTTTTGGGGCATTTCCCCTAATGGCGAATACGCCACAGGCAATGCTGAAGGCTATGCCGGCACATCCTTCTTGTGGAACCGCACCACAGGCGAATTCACTCAAATCACAAGCGAGCACGGCGAGGAATGCTATGCTTATGATGTATCCAACGACGGAGTAGTCGTAGGTTGCTTCGCACACGACAACAACGGCGAAGTGAAAGAAGGCACTGAGCCCTATATCGTACCCGGCTACTGGAAAGATGGTGTATGGACCGCCTTGGAAATCCCCTTTGAAATCCAACGCACCGACATGAATGGTTATGCCAGAGCTATTTCGGGCGACGGACATACTATCACGGGATATGTATACGACACATACGATCAACATGACTTCAACTACGCCACAGGAAAGTGGAGCGAAACGACAAGAAAAGTTCGCAAATTGCGCCCAGCCGTTTGGATTGACGGCAAATTGCAACCCTACGAAAATCTGCCCTTTGGCGAAACAGTCGGTCAAGGTATGGTGGCCAATTATATGTCGGACGATGCTAAAATCCTCGGTGGTTTTGCTGAGCACGACAGTGGTAGCCGTTCGCCAGCAATTTGGGTAAATGGCGAGATGACTCGTATTTATGGCAAGCAGGATATTGATATCAACAAGGACCTCTACTTCTATGCAGGCTACGTCTATAGTATTAGCCATGAGGGTAAATATGCTGCTGGCCAATGGTGTCCTCAGGGCGACGATGGTTATACCAAGACCTACGGCTTCGTATACGATATTGAAAAAGGCACTACTGAAGAAATCGATGGTTGGGCTGCCTGCACATCAATCGTAGACGATGGCACAGTATTCGGCTACACAGGTTATTTGGGGCAATCATTGATTCGCAAGGGCAACTTCAACGGCCTACTTTCTGACTATATCGCACAAATCACTGGCGCTGCGGCTCCAAAAGATTTGCCCAGCACCGTTATTTGCAACTCGCAAGATGGCAATGTATTCTGCGGTTACTATGTGCACAACTCTAACATGGGTCCTTTGATGGTTCCTAGTCTTGTTGTGATAGGCGAAATCCCTGATGGCATTAACAACATCGAAGGCCGCCGAGACATCACAATCAAAGGTGATATAGTCTATGCTCCCGGAGCTAAAGAATTGGCGGTGTATGATGCATCTGGTCGCCTCATCGCAAGTGGCAAGAGTGACGAGATCTCGCTTTGTGGAGCCAAAGGCATAGTCGTAGTGAAAGCATCATTTGGCAAGAGCGGGAATGTCGCTTCACAATTTATCGTAAAATAAGACAACAAACACAAGCAAATACTGCCGGTGCAGACCCTAACGGTCCGTGCCGGCAGACGTTGCTAAAAAAAAGCAGAAAACGAGCCTTGAAAAAAAGCCTTCAAAGGAGGGGCAAAAAAAGGTTAGACCTTTTTCAAAAAAGCCAAGACCTTTTTTAAATTTCGCGACGCCTCGTTAAAAAAAGGTTAAGCTTTTTTTCAAAGGCATTTTTCTCAGCAAAAACAACTCAAAATGTACAAGAATTTTTTTACGCTCGCCGCTATTTTTAGCGCAATGACAGCGACACTATCCGTTGCACAAAATCAAGACTTCGTAGATGGCAACAAAGACTTGTTCGTCTGCGACTTCCAAGACGCTACGGCCAGCTATCAATTGGTCACCTCGTACGATTTGGCCAACTTGGAACCTTCATCTTTCATGAAGAACGTCGGCTTTTCAGTAGGCCGTCCTTGGCTTTATAAACTGATGGACGATATCAATTCTGTGAATAGTTTTGCAGGATGCTGCTCGGAATTTGCAACACCAGCTGCCGCCAACGCTTGGTTAGTTTGAGAGAATTTGCTTTGTATGGGAAAGCGAAGCAGAACCTGCCGGCAAATCTGAACTGCTCGACGGCGAATGGAACGAGCACGAACTGTCGCTCGACGAATATGCTGGCAAGACTATCTGGATCGCTTTTGTCAACCAAACCTACGACGGACAAATCCTCTGCTTGGACGACATCCGCGTCTACTTCGATGGCGCCTATATCGTTTCTGAGGACATGCCGCTGATGAGCACAAACGGCAGTGCACAGGTAAAAGGCCATCTGACAGCAAAGAATAAAGCTATCAAAAAATTCACCGTACACTATCAGGCAGAAAGTGGCGATACAGACACAAAAGTCTACGACAATCTCGACATTCAACCAGGCGAAACTTTCCACTTCACCTTTGACAAAGCGATGACTTTGGGCAATGCTGGCGAATTTCAAACCTTCCAAATCTGGGCAGAGGTCGATGGCGAACAAAATGCAGGTGTCACAGACTCTATCGCAAGGGTAAACTTTATCCCCCGTCGCAAAGTGGTGCTGGAAGAAGGCACTGGCACATGGTGCGGTTATTGTCCGATGGGCATCCTTGCTATCGAACATCTGGAGAAAACCTACGGCGACCAATTCATTCCTATCGCCGTGCACAACAATGACGTGATGACCGTGAGCAAATATGACCAAGGTCTAAGATTTGCCAATTTCCCCATAGGGTTAGTGAACCGCACACAATTGTGCTACCCAATGCTGGAAAGTGGTGGCAACTATCGCATGGACGGAGTCGGCACATTTGTGGAAGCTGTGGAAAAAGCGATGCAACAGGATCAATTAGGCGAGATTCGTATTAAAAGTGCAGAATTATCGGACGGTCTGCTCAATATCTTTGCAGAAATAGAATTTGCCCTTACTCCTGCTCAGAGCGACTATCGCTTAATTTACGTTGTAACAGAGAACGATGTCATCATCCCCAATGCTTATCAATCCAACTATTTGGCCTCTTACACACAACCCATATTTGGAGAATTCGGCAGCGGCGGCAAGTATGGTCAAACGTACCTCACAAATTACCCATTCCAGGAAGTAGCACGAGAGATCTACCCCTCATTTGAAGGTAGAAGCGGAGAATTTCCCCACAGCCCTGAAGCAAACAATAAGTATGAATATGGCGAATCAATTGTGATGAGCAATGTAGCAGTAGCCGACAGTGCGAAACTCGAAATGGTAGTGATGCTCGTCGATGGAATGACAGGCAGCATCGTAGCCGCCGACAAAAAGGCTGTGCTCTACACAGGAAAGGGCGAAACAGGCATTGGCGAAATCACAGGCGACGCACTCGACCAACGCCCCCAATTCATCTACGATTTGCAAGGTAGAAAGCGCGAATACGACGCTACTCGCTGGGAAGAACTCCCCTCTGGCATTTATATTATTGACGGCAAGAAGGTGGTGAAATAAATCCAGGAAAATATAAGTCATACATTTTACTCACAAGAACTACTATAAATACAAATCTATGAAACTACGTATCTTTTATATCTTGGCATTATTCACATGCCTCTTCGGCCATTTCACCTCAGCTTTGGCCCAGGGTGATGGTACAGCGGAAAATCCATTTATCATGGAGAATGGCGGGAAATATCCCATTAAGATGTACAACGATTTCTACGGCAAATTCATCGTGCCCGAAGATGTGACTGAAGAAGGTATCACTCTCTCGCTCAAATCAAACAACGTGTTTGATATCTACAGCGATGCCAATATGACAAAGTTAGTGTCGACCGTAGAAGGTAACTTCTCGCCCTACACCACTTTGACCACAGTGCGCAAAGGCACAAAGAAAGGCACAGTGTACTACATCTACTGCTCATTTCCCATGAATGGCGGCGATGTAGAGGTGACTTACGGCAAAGCAGTACCCGTAGAATTGAAAGAAGTCATTCCCGCAGCGGGCTGCGAGCTCTCAGCGGCTGAAAGTTACGTAGGTTTTGAGTTCACCAAAGCTATCTTTGCAGAAGGTTGCGTTATTAAAGTAGGCGAAACAGAAAAGGAAGTTGAAGCCCACATCAACGATCGTTTTGTCTCAATTGAAGCAAAAAAGGAAATGCTCGAACTTTACAACTCCGGCGCTTTGAAAAAGGGGGAAGAAATCACTTTTATTTTGAAAAACGTGACTTCTGCTGATGGCAAAGACAAGCTGGGCAACGTTACAGCAAAATATATCGCTGCACAAAAGCCAACCATGGTGATAAAAGAAGAGAGCACTCCTGGCAATGGTATGGACGTGCTAAAATCATGGTTACCTACAGAAAGCACAACGGGATTAGTAAAAATCACTTTCAACGAGGCGCTCAATCCAAAGGCTACTATTACAGCCACGCTGACTTATGGTGATATGGAAAGCGAAGATGCCAATGGTTATTATACAGAGAACCTGACTACTACAATTGAGCAAGACTCTATACTCTGTATCGACCTTCGAGGCAAACTTCGTACGCCAGCTACGATGGTAGCTTCTGGTAAAATTTACCCAACTGCTATGCTCATGATCAAAGGTGTGGAAGACATCAATGGTTATATGACGCTGTCGGAAGAGTTGGGCAATGCAGGCTCTTACTTCTATAATTACACCTACGAATTGATTGAATACAACATGATGACGGAGTTTACGCCTGCATCAGGCGCAAGCATCGATGGTGTGAAAGAGATTGAGATATGGATGCAAGAGACTGGCGGCAATATTACATTTGATGGTGTAAAGTTCGAATACACTTATCAGAATGAACCTGCTGAAATCGTAATTAGCAAAGACAAATTGTCTGTTGAAACAGACCCTGAAGATGAAACAGCAAGTATTATTCTCATCACAGTACCCGAATTTGAAAGAGATGCTGATTGCGAAGTAAAATTGTCTCTCACTGGCATTATTTCACCTGATGGCATTGCTCACGATGAGTACTTGACTGCCGTTTATACTACTAAGGGGATTCCTGACACCTCGGGTATTTCAAACGTTGCAACTGCGACTAAGAGCAACACCATTTATACTATCGACGGCAAGAAGGTTCCTGCGAACTATCTTAAAGATAATACCAAACAGGCAACGCCTCACAAGATCTATATTTTGAATGGCAAAAAGGTAGTGAGATAGGAAAAATCAGACCTCTTCAACAATTTAATACAAATCATTCCCCCATTTATTCTCATGACTATTTTCAAAGAATCCCTCCTCTCTATATTGTGTTCGCTCTTCGTCTTTTTTTATGGAGCAACATCTTTTGCACAGGAAAGTTCGATATTGTGGCCTTATAATATGAATGATGGCTCGACCATCCATAGTATGAGCGACAATGGCAAGTGGGCTGTAGCATATGGTGTGAACGATGCTACCTCTACTTATTGCTATCCCAAGTTGGTAGACTTGACTAAGCACACCTACTCAGAAATTTTGACCGAGGACGAGATGAATATGGGCATAGAAAGCTATGCTAACGACGTGACCGATGATGGTAATATCGTAGTAGGATGCTATGATGGCAAACCTGCTTATTGGACAGCTAGCACCAATAAGTGGACTATCCTTCCATTGGCCAATGGGAACGTCGGTGGACACATCGAGGCGATCACGCCCGATGGAAAATACGCTGTCGGTATCTGTACTATGGGCGGATTTGATGAAGTGCCTACGATGTGGGATATCTCAAGCAAGAGTATTATTGCCCTGCCAGGTTTGCCCAATTCAGACCTTTCTGGCCACTACCAAGACATGACACGCCTTACTGGAATTTCTGCTGATGGTAGGTATATTGTAGGTTGTGTCAGCTATAGTTATCCTGCAGATATACTTTATTTCCTCTACGACAGACAGACGGCGACTTGGGACGCACTTGCTTTCGATTACAATAAGGCAACAAACCGATATACTACTCGCGATGAAAGCGTCCGCACACTTGATGGTATCTGCATCAGTCCTAACGGCAAATGGGTGGGAGGTATCGTCTACTCGACCCAAGACGTGAGACATCCATTCAGATATAATGTAGAGACCAAAACGTTTGAAAATTTCAACCGCCCCGAAGATTTGGACAAGGGTTGTGTAGTCATTGACAACGAGGGGACAATTTATGCCGCAACGCCGGCTGTAAATCCAACACGCTCACTCTATGTGCTACACGATAAATATTGGTATGGAATAGATGAGATCTTGAAGCAAAACTTCAATGTAGATTTTTACAAGAAGACTGGGTTTTCTGCCACAGGTTTGGCGATTGGTCTCTCTTCTGACTGCAAGACCATGACTGGTATTGCTTATATCAGTCAAGAGAACTATCAAATCACACTACCCTACACTTTCGCCGAAGCATGTGCCAAGGTAAATTTGCTGGATTCTTATAATGTGTCTGTGCGCAACGGTGCGACAGTACAAAAGCTTTCTAATATCACATTAAAGTTCAATCGCAGTGTAGAGGTTTTGGCCAAAAACACCGACATCGTATTGCGCGATGAATCAGGCAATGCTGTGCGCTCTGCGCTCAAGTTTACCGTCGATGCAACCGCTGACAAGAATGTACTAATCGGGTTCCGCACGACAACACTCGAAGCTGGCAAAAAATATACTATTGAGATTCCTGAAGGCGCTATTTGCATCAAGGGAGATGCCAACCACAAAAACAAAGGAATAGTATTGCAGTATACCGGATGGGGCGAAAACGCGATAGAAATGGTAGGCGTATCGCCAACAGAAGGTAGCGAATTGGGACATCTAGACGCCAACACTAACCCCGTCATATTCACCTTTACAAATGACGTAATAGTAGCCGCAGACGGCAAAGCCTGGTTGTACAAAAACGACGAGTCAGAACCCGTAGCAGAACTTTTAATGCTACAAGGCAACACCTCGTCCAACTACAATCAAATCTTAGTTTATCCACCCAGCACGACGTATCTCTACAAAGGCAATACGTACAAAGTTGTCATACCTCAGGGCGCACTGACCGATGCTGCAGGATATGCTACCAACGCAGAGGCAAGCGCCACCTACCAGGGCTCTTACGAACGTACCATTGTGTCAGACGATTCGCACATCTTCATCGAAACTTTTGCAAATGGTGTTACTGGCATGCTTCTTTATGATGGCGACGGCAATACACCTGGTGCAGAAATGACAGCGTGGAATTTCTCCAACCGCATACCCTGGATTCACGCCGCAGATGATGATTACTCTAACCCCTGTGCCGTATCTCACTCGATGTACTCCCCTACAGGCAAGTCCAACGACTGGATGATGACTCCAGCACTTCGTATTCCTGATAGCAAATGCACATTGAATTTCCAGGCGCAAAGTTACCGCAAGGCAAAGAATGATGTACTCAAGGTTTGGATTTATGCCAGCGAAGAAGCAATCAACGAGCTGGATGCCGTAACTGTAGAAAAGATACAACAAGAAGGCGACTTGGTAGTCAACGAAAGATTGTCACCAGGTAATGCCGAAAACACACTCGGCGGCGACTGGACAGATTTCAAAATTAGTTTGGAGAAATATGCCGGCAAACAAATCTACATTGCCTTTGTGAATCAAAACGAAGATCAAAGCGCGATTTTCGTAAGCTACGTCAATGTAGCACACAATGCTGATGTGCAAATCTCATTGGTAGGTGTACCCGAAACTACCGTTGCCCAAACATCGCAGAGCGTAAAGGGCGCAATAAAGGTATTGAATGAAAACAAAACCTATCAAAGCCTCAGCATCGAACTCCTAGACGCCAAGGGCACAATGGTTGAAAAGATTGAAGAAACAGGACTCTCGCTTTCAAAAGATAATGTCAAGGAATTTGCATTCCAAACCACCCTACCATTGACCAAGGGAGAAATTTGCCAATTTGCCGTTCGCGTCAATCTGAACAACGGCGAGAGCACAGACCATCTGAATTCAAGCATCAAGAACCTAGCCTTCGTGCCAAAGAAGCGCGTTGTATTGGAAGAAAACACCGGTATGGGTTGTCAAAACTGTCCCTTAGGCCATCAAGCTATTGAACATTTGGCACAAGTCTACAAGGATGCTTTCATACCCGTAGCTTACCACACCTATACAGGCGACAAACTGGAAAGCGGCATGACCGACTATGCACAATACTTCTTGGGATTGAATGCTGCTCCTACAGCGATGGTTCACCGTAACGGCAGGATTTCTTCGCCAATGGTCACTTACACTGAAAATGGCGTGACAGACTACACTTTCTCTTCAAAGACAGGCGACACATGGCTTGATGAGGTCAACAAAGAAATGGGTGTATATGCCGAAGCAGACTTCAACATCACAGCGTCTTATAATGAAGAGAACGGAGCAGTGGAAGTGCCCTTCACAGCCAACTTTGCCGTAGCGTATCCTTCGGCTAATATCGGTTTGCTCTGTATTGTGACAGAAGATGGTTTGGTGGGATATCAGACCAATGCTTTCTATACTATCACTGATACAGATCTCGGTGAATGGGGCTCAGGTGGAGCGTATGCCAAGACCCACGTTTATCCTTTCACCTTTGACCACGTAGCCCGTGCGCTCTATCCAGCCAATGCCTACAATGGTCAGACAGGTTTGTTGCCCAATAGTATCTCGTGCGAAAAGCCTTATACTGGCAAGATCAGATTTAATCTGTCACAAGATGCACCCCATGTCGAAGACATCAACAATTGCCACATTGTATGTCTGATGATTGATGCCAATACAGGTCGAGTGATCAATGCGGCTAGTGCGAAAGTGCAAAATGGCACATCTGCCATAGAAAGCACCACTGATGCTAATGATCGCATTCAAGTTAAGGGCACAAAGGATGGTATCCTAGTCGACGCAAAAGAAGATGTGCACGTCACTTTATTTGACGCTGCAGGCAGAATGCTTCACCAAGCAAATGGCAAGGGTCGTTTGTGGTTACCTACATCTCACCAGGGTGTTATTGTGGTGAAGTGTGAAACTGCCGATGCCGTATCTACTCAAAAGGTCGTTTTATAACCATGGATTTTCCTCTCAAGATTGAATCACTCAGCACGGGTTATACATCAGGAGGCAAGGCGCATCCCATCTCCCACCAAATCTCCGCCCATCTACCCCAATCATCGCTCACAGCATTGGTAGGGGTGAATGGCGCAGGCAAGAGCACCTTACTTCGCACCCTATCTGGTCTGCAACCAGCACTATCGGGAAAGATCTTCATTGAGGGGAAAAATCTATCAGACTATACCTCGCAGGAACTGGCCCAAACTCTGTCCGTCGTACTGACTCAACGCGTGGAAGTGGAATACCTCTCGGCACGCGAAGTCGTTGAGATGGGCCGAATGCCCTACACCTCGCTCACAGGGCGTCTATCTGCAGAGGACAAGGAAAAGGTAGAGTCAGCAATGCGTCTGACCAATACCCTACGCTTTGCCAACAAGAGTCTAGACCAATTGAGCGATGGCGAACGGGGTCGCGTGATGATTGCGAAAGCCCTGGCACAGGATGCACGCATCATGCTGCTGGACGAACCCACCGCTTTTTTGGACTTCCCATCCAAGGTCGAGATGCTCCGCCTCCTCACCACGTTGGCACACGAGCGGGGATTGTCGATACTCCTGTCCATCCACGACCTCGAACTCGCCCTGCAATTTGCCGACCATCTATGGTTGATGAGCGAAGAGGGTATCGCACAAGGCACACCACAGACTTTAGCCCAAAGTGGTGAATTGAGCCGCCATTTCTCCGTACCAGGCATCACATTAGATCCCGACACGCTGAGATTTTCCATACTCCCATAGCGTTTAGGTCTAACACCGTTGCCCGTACATTAAGAGATGAAAAAAATAATATTAACCCACACCTATATATATAATAGATGAAAGTTTGTATCGCCGAAAAGCCCAGCGTTGCGCGTGAGATAGCTCGCGTGCTCGGAGCCACACGCCAATGTGATGGTTTTCTGGAAGGCAATGGGTATCGTGTCACATGGACTGTGGGACACCTATGCGAATTGAAATACCCCGAAGACTACACGCCCCTTTGGCGCGCGTGGAGCCTGGCACAGTTGCCTATGGTTCCGCAACGTTTTGGCATTCGTTTGAAGGACGACAAGGGCATCATCAAGCAGTTTCATGTCATCGAGCGCCTATTTGCCGATGCCGAGGAGATTATCAACTGCGGTGATGCCGGACAAGAGGGAGAATTGATCCAACGATGGGTCATGCAAAAGGCAGGCGTGAAATGTCCCGTCAAGCGTTTGTGGGTATCATCGTTGACTGAAGAAAGTATACGCGAAGGTTTCGAAAATCTGAAGCCTCAAGATCAATACCAGGGAATGTACGAAGCCGGTCTGTGCCGTGCTATCGGCGATTGGCTCCTTGGGATGAATGCCACACGCCTTTACACCCTGCGCTATGGTCGTCAGGAACGTGGTGTGCCGCCGTTGTCTATTGGTCGCGTGCAGACACCTACGCTTGCCTTGATCGTGAAGCGTCAACACGAGATCGAGAATTTCAAACCCGAACCCTACTGGGTGTTGACCACACGCTACCGCGACGTTGTCTTTACCGCCAACCCTAAGGCAGAGAAGGAGGAAGAAGGCGAGGAAGCCGAATCTCCTGGCACAGCTGGCGGTGCTGGTGATCGCCGATGGGCTTTTGCGACGGAAGAAGAAGGGCGTGCTGCACTTGACAAGGTACGCGAAGCGCCATTTATCGTAGACAGCGTGACGCGCAAGAATGGTACAGAAGCACCGCCACGTTTGTTTGACTTGACAGCGCTACAGGTTGAGTGCAACAAGAAGTTTGGTTATTCCGCCGACCAGACTCTGCAGTTGATTCAGAGTTTGTATGAAAAGAAATACACCACCTATCCACGTGTAGACACCACCTATCTGAGCGACGACATCTATCCCAAGTGTGCCGGCATCCTGAATGGCATTCAGGGACAGTATGGCGAACTGCTCACCCCCCTGCGCGGTGCAAAATTGCTGAAGCGCAAGAAGGTGTTCGACAACTCAAAGGTGACCGACCACCACGCCATCATCCCCACAGGTGTACCGGCGCAAGCCATGACCGATATGGAGCGCAATGTCTACGACCTCCTGACACGCCGCTTCATTGCCGTATTCTATCCCGACTGTAAGTTTGCCACCACGACAGTTTGGGGACAAGCTGCCGAGATTCCCTTCAAGGCTACGGGCAAGCAGATTCTGGAACAAGGATGGCGCACGGTGTTTGCACAGACTCCTGCCGCAAATACAGACGAAGACAATGACAAGGAAGGTGACAAGGAACGCGAATTGCCCGAATTTGTTAAGGGTGAGAGCGGGCCACACTATCCAGATTTGGCTACAAAGGAGACACAGCCGCCCAAGCCTTATACCGAAGCGACCTTGCTTCGTGCCATGGAAACGGCGGGTCGTATGGTCGACAACGAAGAATTGCGCGACGCGCTCAAGGAGAATGGCATCGGCCGTCCATCAACGCGTGCCGCCATCATCGAGACTTTGTTCCGCCGCAAATATATCGAGAAAAAGCGCAAGACGCTCTATGCCACACCTACTGGCGTAGAGTTGATCGGTCTGATCAAAGAAGAATTGCTCAAGAGTGCCGAACTCACAGGTCGGTGGGAACGCAAACTGCGCCAGATCGACCGCGGCGAATACAGTGCTCAGCAATTCATCGGCGAACTGAAGGAGATGGTCGGCGACGTGGTGCGCCAAGTGATGAGCGACAATACCAATCGCCGCATCACCATCGACCCATCGCTGGCCGACAAATCTCTGCCCCCAGTACTGGAAAAGGCGCGTGCCGCCTCGCAACAGGAAACTGCCGAACGCCCCAAGCGAAAAGTCATTCGCGCTGGCAGCAAATGCCCCGTCTGTGGCGAGGGCAAGGTAATCAAGGGTAAAACGGCTTTTGGTTGCTCGCGCTGGAAGGAAGGTTGCGACTTCCGCAAACCGTTCAAATGATTTTAGACATAAGCATCTATACCTCATGACTAGGATGATTTCTTCAAAACAGAAGGACATCCTAGTTTTTTTATTTCATCGGACAAGGGCTATATGAGTACTCCCAGGAAGGACTGCATGCGAGATATTTCTATAGCGCTATTTTGTCAAAAAAATTCGCATTTTTCGAG
>JAGKTZ010000001.1 GCA_021153165.1 Prevotellaceae bacterium | reverse complement strand
ATATAATGAAGTAAATTTGCGCTGATGTGCATTTTTCAAGAAAGTGCGTCAAAATAATTTTTTACTAATACGTATTTACAAAAAATGAAATTATGATAAAATTAGAACCACAAATCGTATTTGACTGCTTTGCAGAAGTAAATAAAGTGCCTCGCCCCTCGAAGAAGGAAGAAAAGATGATTGAATTCCTCAAAAATTTCGGCGAAGGTTTAGGTCTTGAAACTCGTGTAGATGAAGTAGGCAACGTCATCATCTGCAAACCCGCTACCAAGGGGTACGAGAATGTACCCACAGTCATTCTACAAAGTCACTTTGATATGGTGTGCGAGAAGAATGCTGACGTAGAGTTCGACTTCCTGAACGACCCTATCCAAACCTATATCGATGGTGAATGGATGAAGGCAAAGGGTACTACACTTGGTGCTGATGATGGTATCGGTGTAGCGATGCAAATGGCACTGCTGAAATCAGACGACCTCGAGCACGGACCCATCGAATGCGTTTTCACACGTGACGAAGAGACTGGTCTGACTGGTGCTGAGGGTATGAAAAGCGGTTTCATGAGCGGCAAATACCTGATAAACCTTGACTCGGAAGACGAGGGACAAATATTCGTTAGTTGCGCTGGTGGTGCTCGTACTATGGCCACCTACGACCTTGGTCTGACCCCAATGCCCGAGGGTTACTTCACCTTCAAAGTAGAAATCAAGGGACTCACTGGAGGTCACTCGGGCGATGATATCAACAAGAAGCGTGCTAATGCCAACAAGTTGCTCGTGCGTTTCCTTTGTGACGAGATGGAAAAGATGGACTTGCGCTTAGTGGATATCCACAGCGGCGGTTTGCACAATGCCATTCCACGTGAAGGTTGGGCAATGTGTGCTGTACCTATGGCAATGAAGGAGCAAGTACGTATCGACCTGAATATCTATGCTGCTGCTTTGAGCGAAGAATATAGTGTCACCGAGCCAGAATTGCAATGCTTGCTTGAAAGTCAACCTGCTGCCGATACATGCCTCGAAGTTGAGGGTACAAAGCGTATGTTGCTCTCGCTCCGTGCCGTTCACAATGGTATCTATGCTATGAGTCAGGATATGGAGGGATTGGTAGAGACCTCGTCAAACCTTGCCAGCATTCATCACACCGATGGTCAAGTGGTCGTAGCAACAAGCCAACGCAGCAGTATCGGTAGTGCTCGTGAGAATATGAGTCAAGTCGTCGCAGCAGCACTTCAGTTGGGTGGTGCTAAGACTGATATTGGCGAGGGTTATCCAGGTTGGAAGATGAATCCCAATAGCGTCATCTTGAAGGTAGCTACTGATAGTTATCGTCGTCTCTTTGGCAAGGAACCATTGATACTTGCTATCCACGCAGGTCTGGAATGTGGTCTTTTCAGCGAAAAATACCCTGGTTTGGATATGATTAGTGTAGGTCCGACTTTGCGTGGTGTACACTCGCCCGAAGAACGTTTACACATCCCATCGGTCGACCTCGTTTGGCAACACTTGCTGGATATCTTAAAGAATATTCCTGCGTAAATTTCTCTGTTTATTATGAGTGAATTGAGGGGTACCCGAACCTTTCGCAATACAGGTATACTGGGCATCATCTGTGTGATGTTGCTCAGTGTATTGGTCTCATGCATGAAGGACGAGGACTATACCACTTCGCCCGACGACGGATTTCTGTTTTCCGAGGATACTATCGCCTTTGATACCGTCATCAGTGGTCAGCCCACCAACACCTATACATTCCAGGTGTACAATCCTTCGTCTCGTGCCATACGCATCTCTCAGGTGTTTCTTGAGGGAGGTTCCGACTCGCCCTATCGAGTCAATGTAGATGGTACTTTCCTCGAGGGTGGTAGTGGTACAGACTTTGAAATCCGAAGTGGTGACAGCATCCGAGTGTTTCTGTTTCTGAATGCTCGGGATGCCGACCAGGACCAACCCGTACCAGCCAACGACCGTCTGCATTTTTGCTCCGAGGCAGGTGCTATAGGCACCGTGGTATTACAGGCAGCTACACAGAGCGTCATTCCACTCAAGGGGTGGGTTTGCACCAGTGACACCCTATTGGATGCCAAGCGTCCGTATCAAATCATGGATAGTCTGGTCGTAGCCCAGGGCGCCACTTTGCGATTGGCACCAGGCACACGCCTTTACTTTCATGCCGATGCAGGTTTGCGTATAGATGGCACATTGATAGCCCAGGGCACTTTGCAGTCCCCCATAGTGATGAAGGGCGACCGTTTGGGCAATATGTTCTCGGACCAACCCTACGACCGTATACCGTCACAATGGCAGGGCGTGGTGATATCTGGTACCAGTCATGATAATGTGCTCAACTACTGTGATATACACAGCGGCGTGTGGGGTATCAGAGTGGATTCGACAGACCTCGGTCACGAGAGTTTGCTGATGGAAAATACCATCTTGCACAATTTTGCCCAGCACGCCTTTGAGGTACGTCATGCTCAGGTCTTTGTCGGCAATTCACAGATAACCAATGCTGGTGGCAACTGTGTACATCTGCGTGGCGGCGATGCCACCTTTGTACACTGTACGATAGCAAACTTTTATCCCTTTGCTGGTGGCAGGGGTGTAGGTTTGGATTTTGCCAACTATGATGGCGAAATACGTTTGCCACTCCAGCGTGCTCACTTCTTCAACTGCCTTATCACAGGGTATGGCGAAGACGAAATCATGGGTAGTGCCTCAGAGCGTTATACCGAGGATGCCTTCAATTACGGTTTCCACTATTGCATGCTCAATACACCTCAGGTCGAGGACGAAAATGCCTTTATCAATTGTGTGTGGGAGACTAAAGAGGACTCTACGGCACGTGAGAAAAATTTCCAACCCGAATTCGACCTTGATAAACTGCTGTTTCATTTCACCCTCAATCCGAATTCACGTGCAGTCGATGCTGCTGATGCAGACATCAGTCGTGACTGGTACCCGATAGATTTGGCAGGCAGACCACGTCGCAGTCGTGATAATACAGGCGATTTGCCCGATATGGGTTGCTATGAATTAGTCATTATATCAGATCCCAATAATTAATTTACAAAAAAACTCCTTATATATTAATATATGCCTCCAATAAAGCGAAATACAACGAAAAAAAATACAGCGCCTGCCACTGATAGTTATGGACACCTACAGCCACAAGCTATTGAGTTGGAACAAGCAGTACTGGGTGCATTGATGATTGAAAAAGATGCAATTTCACAAGTCGGAGAGATTTTGAAACCTGATAGTTTTTATGATAATAGACATAAACTCATCTATCAAGCGATTCAAAAGCTCAACTTTGAACAAAAGCCTATTGATATATTAACGGTCACAGAACAACTCAAATTCTCCAATCATCTTGAGGAAGTTGGTGGTCCTTTCTATATCACTCAACTCAGCAGTATGGTGGCTTCATCTGCTCACATAGAATATCATGCACGTATCATTGCACAAAAATATGCAGCGCGCCAACTTATCACCTTTTCCAGCGGTATTTTGGAACGTGCATTTGATGCTACTCAGGATGTTGATGAGTTAATGCAGTCAGCGCAAGGTCAACTATTTGAATTGGCACAAAATAATCAGAAGAAAGACTATTCACATATTGATCCTATAATTGGCGAGGCTTATGAAATGCTTAAAAAGGCATCTGCAAGAACCGATGGTTTGAGTGGTATTGCAAGTGGTTTTCATGAGTTGGACAAGATGACTAGCGGTTGGCAAAATTCAGACCTCGTCATACTGGCAGCACGTCCAGCGATGGGTAAGACCGCATTTGCTCTGAGTATGGCAAAAAATATTGCCGTGGACCAAGGTATACCAGTCGCCTTCTTCTCACTCGAAATGGCAAACGTTCAGTTGGTCAATCGTATCATCTCGAACGTGTGTGAAATCAAAAGTGAAAAGATACGTAGTGGACAGTTAGCACCCTATGAGTGGGGACAATTAGACTATAAGATGAAGGATCTTTATGGGAAACCCTTTTATACAGACGACACGGCCAATCTTTCTGTTAATGAATTTTGCACAAAAGCGCGCAGATTGGTTAAGGAGCATGGTGTACAACTCATAATGATTGACTATTTGCAATTGATGAATGCTTCAGGCATGTCATTTGGTAGTCGTCAAGAAGAGGTGTCAATGATTAGCCGTAGTCTTAAAGGGTTGGCCAAGGAATTACAAATTCCAATATTAGCACTTAGCCAGTTGAATCGTGGTGTCGCTAATCGTGAGGGTGAAGCAGGTAAACGTCCGCAACTTTCTGACTTGCGTGAATCAGGTGCCATTGAGCAGGATGCGGATATGGTGGTCTTCATTCACCGTCCAGAGTATTATCATATTTTGAATGATGAAAAAGGTAGAGATTTGCGTGGTAAAGCTGAAATCATTATTGCTAAGCATCGTAATGGTGCTGTAGGCGATGTTCTCCTTAGCTTCAAGGGAGAATATGCACGTTTCCAAAATCCAGATGAAGATATGAATATCCCTTTGCCTGGTGAAAATATCAATCCGATGATAGAACAAACACCGACAGCTAATTCAAGCAGTTCTGCTTATGAGGGCTTGCCTCCTATGGATGATATTCCTTTTCAACCACCTATGTCCAACTCAGACGTACCATATTAATATACTTGGTACTTGTTACTTTTGCCAGTCACAAGAATATATGATGCAATAAAGTCGCTTCAGTAAACAACTACTGGAGCGACTTTTTATATGTACTATGTGCTACGCTGATTACTTCTTCACATTCATCGAAGCCTTGATCAAATAGCCCATGAGCAGGAGGTACATGCCCAGCGAGAGCCATTGTGCATACGAAGTGCTGGTCCATTCGCCCAGCGAGAGGTTGATACCACCAAATTGCAGACCTGCGCTGACCACGCCCATCAAGGCACCACCGGCGATGAAACCAGAGGCGAGCAATGTACCCTTTTCGTTGCGCAGGCTATTGATCTCTTCGTCCTTCGAACGGCTGTTGATAAACCAATTCACTGCACCACCGACGATCAGAGGGAGGTTGAGTTGCAAGGGGATAAACATACCCAGAGCGAAAGCCAGGGCCGAGATGCCACAGAAGTTGAGCACCAGCGCGATGCAAGCACCGATACCATAGAGCAACCAGGGCGCACCCTCGCCCGACATCAATGGTTCGATCACAGCAGCCATAGCACGTGCTTGTGGAGCAGCCATGACGTCAGAGTTGTCGGGAGTAAAACCGTAAGCCTTGTTCAAAATCATGATCACACCACCCACGGTAGCCGCAGATACCAGGATGCCCAGGAACTTGTAAGTCTCTTGATACTTAGGCGTAGAGCCGAGCCAGTAACCAATCTTCAGGTCGGTGATGAATGCACCAGCGCTGGACAATGCAGTACATACCACACCACCCATAATGAGCGCTGCGACCATACCCGAAGTGCCCTTCAATCCCACCAATACCATGATGATGGACGACAGGATCAGCGTCATCAGCGTCATACCGCTCACGGGGTTTGAACCCACGATGGCAATAGCATTGGCTGCAACGGTGGTGAAGAGGAAGGCAATCACTGCCACGATAATAACGCCGACAATGGTGAAGAGCAAGTTGCCACCCATCACGTCAAAGTAGAAGAACAGAGAAATAATGATGATGGTGAGCAACGAACCGATAGCGATAATCTTCATCGAGAGGTCGCGCTGTGTGCGCACTTCTGCTTGGTCAGTAGCACCGCCTTTGAAGATTTTACCTACTAATGAGAATGCGCTACGTATCACACCCCAACTTTTCACCACACCGATGATACCTGCCATAGCGATACCACCAATACCGATACTCTTAGCGTAACCAAAGATTTGCTCGGCAGAAGCACTGGCTGCCTGTACACCATTGGCCACCTCGACAGTGGGGAAGATCAGTGCTATACCGGGTACGATGACCCACCACACGAGCGCCGAACCGGCACAGATGATTGCGGCATATTTCAATCCGACGATGTAACCCATACCCAGCAGCGCCGCACTGGTATTGATGCTGAACATCAACTTCGTCTTGTCAGCCACCATCGTACCAAATTCGGTGACACGGCTGGTGAAGTTTTCTGTCCAAGCGCCAAAGGTAGTCACTGCAAAGTCATAGAGCCCACCGAGCAGACCTGCTACGAGCAATGGCTTAGTTTGGTTGCCGCTCTTCTCGCCCGACAGCAGCACCTGTGTCGATGCTGTGGCTTCGGGGAAGGGGTATTTGCCGTGCATGTCCTTGACAAAATATTTGCGGAAGGGGATCAAGAACAAAATACCCAGCACACCACCCAATAATGAGGCCAGGAATACTTGCATGAAGTTGACCGAAAGTTCGGGATACTTGCATTGCAGGATATACAGAGCCGGCAGGGTGAAGATAGCACCCGCTACGATCATACCCGAGCAGGCACCAATACTCTGAATGATAATGTTTTCGCCCAAGGGGTCCTTGCGACGTGTAGCGCCCGACAATCCCACGGCAATGATGGTGATGGGGATGGCAGCCTCGAAGACTTGACCCACCTTCAGCCCAAGATAAGCCGTAGCAGCCGAGAAGATGATGGCCATCAGAATACCCCAAAAGATACTCCAGGGTGTCACCTCGCGATAGGTTTGCCCAGGCTTCATCAATGGCTGATACTCTTCGCCCTCGCGCAATTCGCGATAGGCATTTTCTGGTAATTGTGTTTCTTTCATTGATTGTGTTGTTTTATGTTTGTTGGTGAAATTATTGTGTGATCGGAGATCTCGGAGTGATCAGAGATCTCGGAGTGATCAGAGACCTCGGAGTGATCAGAGCAATCAGAGCCCTCAGAGATCTCGGAGTCCTCAGAGTCCTCAGAGTCCTCAGAGCAATCAGAGTCCTCAGAGCCCTCAAACCTACTCAGATACTCAGATACTCAGTAGATTTAATCCATGCGGTCACGATAGTCCTCGTAGGCGTAGTTGCGCAGGACTTCGAGCGCACCGTCGGTATGCAGCAGTGCCAGCGAGGGATGATGGATGCCGTTGAACATATTGGTTTTGACCGTGGTATAGTGTATCATATCCTCGAATATGATAGTGTCGCCGATAGCCAAGGGACGTGCAAAGCGCCAGTATCCCATGAAGTCGCCCGACAGGCAGGAGTTGCCGCCAAGGCGATATACCGTCGTTTCAGTCTCGTGTCCCGCAGCATCTTCGCCCTCCAGGGTTTCGGCACCACGCACACGTGGCCAATAGGGCATTTCAAGGCAATCGGGCATGTGGCAAGTGAACGACACATTCAGGATGGCTGTCTTGATACCATGGTTTTCGACAATATCTACCACCCTGGACACGAGCGGCCCCGTCTGCCATGCAAAGGCACTGCCGGGTTCGAGGATGATTTGCAGATGGGGATATTTTGCACGAAGGGCTTGCAGCAGGCCGATCAGATGCTCGACATCATAGTCGGCACGTGTCACAAGATGACCGCCACCCAGGTTCAACCACTTCACCTGGCTCAGCCACGGACCAAACTTCGCTTCGATATGGGTCAAGGTATTTTCCAAAGCGTAGGACGAACTTTCACAGTGGCAGTGACAATGGAAGCCCTCAATTTGACCAGTCAATTCGGCAGGCAGATCCTTTGCCAACACACCGAAACGCGAGCCCGGCGCACAGGGATTGTAGAGGTCAGTCTCGATTTCGCTATACTCTGGATTGATACGAAGTCCGCACGACACGCCTGCAGCTCTGTCGGCAAAGCGCTCAAATTGTGTGAGCGAATTGAATGAAATATGGCTTGAGCACTTCACGATATCGTCGAAAGTACCTTCTTCGTATGCCGGAGAATAGGTGTGAGCTTTCGAACCGAATTCTTCAAACGCCAAGCGCGCTTCGTACAGGGATGAAGCTGTGGTGTGCGTGATATATTCGCGGAAGATAGGAAAAGTCTTCCACAGGGCAAATGCCTTGAAAGCCAAAATAAATTCTATGCCTGCACGATCGGCAATGCTTTTGATGAGCGAAAGATTGCGACGCAACTTCTCCTCCTCGAGAATGTAGCAGGGCGAAGGCATATTGGGGTAGGGGTTGGGGTACATATTAACCGAAACACTTGATTTATTAAATATAGGACCTTAAAGCCAAATGTCCTTAAGGTCCTACGATATGCATTTATGCAATCAGAACTTCATTACATGATGCCGCGTTCGCGCAATTCCAACTGCCACTTCCAAGCAGTGCTGAGTGAGTCTTCGAGAGTGTGTACAGCCTTCCAACCAAGTTTTTGGTTAGCCTTGTCTACATTACCCCAAACCTTTTCGATATCACCTGCACGACGAGCTACGACCTTGTAGTTCAACTTCACGCCTGTGCACTTTTCGAATGTGTTGATGAGTTCGAATACGCTGACACCCTTACCAGTACCTACGTTGTAGATTTCTACAGGTTCTTCGTTCTTGCCTTCCAGGATACGAGCCATAGCGCAAACGTGAGCCTTAGCCAAGTCGATGACGTAGATGAAGTCGCGGATGCAAGAGCCGTCGGGAGTATCATAGTCGTCGCCGAATACAGAGAGGCATTCGCGGATACCAATTGCAGTTTGAGTGAGGTAGGGAATCAAGTTGGCGGGTACACCATTAGGCATTTCGCCGATGATAGCAGAGGGGTGAGCGCCGATAGGGTTGAAGTAGCGAAGGAGGATCGCCGAGATAGGAGCACCGCTCTTCACAAAGTCTTGTACGATTTCTTCGTTGATAGCCTTTGTGTTACCATAGGGGCTTTCTGCTTGCTTGAGAGGAGCATTTTCAGTAACGGGGAGGTTTTCAGGATCAGGTTGACCATACACTGTACAACTTGATGAGAAGATGATACCCTTGACGTTGTACTTAGGCATCAACTTGAGTAGGTTGATGAGCGAAACGATATTGTTTTCGTAGTACTTCAATGGTTTTTCAACACTTTCACCTACAGCCTTAGATGCAGCAAAGTGGATGATACCTTCGATGCCAGGATATTTTTGGAATACAGCTTCAAGGCCTGCGAAATCGCAGCAATCTACTTCTTCGAAAGCAGGACGAATGCCAGAGATCTTTTCGATGCCGTCCACGACATCAGCTTTAGAGTTTGACAGGTTGTCGATGATGACTACATCATAGCCTGCTGCTTGCAATTCGACAGTAGTGTGTGAACCGATAAAACCAGTACCACCAGTTACCAAAATTGTCTTTTTCATAATTACTTTATTTGTTTATTTAATGTTTTGTCCGATATTGTATGCAAAAATACAAAAATATATTAAGTATGAGGCTTGTATCTTTGTGTTTTTGATGATTATAGCGTGCAGTAGGTGTTTAATAAGCAAACAGGGGATATTTTTCCATGGTTTCGTTCACACGTTTGCGTACTGCTGCGATGACATTTTCGTCCTCAGGCGCATTGAGTACAGTCTCGATCATTTCTGCAATTTCGAGCATCAAATCTTCCTTGGCTCCACGTGTAGTAATCGCGGGAGTACCGAGTCGGATACCCGAGGTTTGGAAAGCGCTACGGCTATCAAATGGCACCATGTTTTTATTGACTGTGATATCTGCGGCAACAAGTGCATTTTCAGCTACCTTGCCTGTCAAATCGGGATATTTTGAGCGCAAATCTACGAGCATACTGTGATTGTCCGTACCGCCACTGACGATGGTAAATCCGCGACGTGTCAATTCCTCAGCCAGGCAAGCTGCGTTCTTTTTCACTTGCAGCGCATATTCTTTGAATTCTGGTTGCAGGGCTTCGCCAAATGCCACAGCTTTGGCAGCAATCACATGTTCCAATGGGCCACCTTGTGTGCCAGGGAAGACAGCACTATTGAGCAATTGGCTCATCTTTTTGACTTCTCCCTTAGGTGTAGTGAGACCCCATGGATTGTCGAAATCTTTGCCCATCAGGATAATACCGCCGCGTGGTCCACGCAGGGTCTTGTGCGTAGTGGATGTGACGATATGTGCGTGCTTGACGGGATTGTCCAAAAGGCCTGCTGCGATAAGGCCAGCGGGGTGTGCCATATCTACCATGAAGATGGCGCCGACCTGGTTAGCAATTTTGCGCATGCGGGCATAATCCCATTCGCGGCTGTATGCCGAACCGCCACCAATCAGCAGTTTGGGCTTGTGCTCGAGTGCCAAGCGTTCCATTTCGTCGTAATCGACCATCCCTGTTTCGGGCGAGAGATTATAGCCAACGGGATTGTACAGGATACCAGAGGTATTTACCTTTGAGCCGTGCGACAGGTGACCGCCGTGGTCGAGGTTTAAGCCCATGAAGGTATCGCCTGGTTGCAATACGGCGAGAAAAACAGCTGCATTGGCTTGTGCGCCAGAGTGCGGTTGAACATTAGCATATTCTGCGCCGAAGAGTTTGCAGATACGTTCGATGGCGAGGTTTTCCGACTGGTCTACGACAGCACAACCGCCATAGTAACGCTTGCCGGGGTAACCCTCTGCATACTTGTTGGTCATGTGGCTACCCATCGCTTCCATCACTTGATCGCTCACGAAGTTTTCCGAAGCGATAAGTTCGATGCCGCGCATTTGTCGCTGACGTTCGGCTTCGATCAGGTCAAATATTTGTGTGTCTCTTTTCATGTGTTAGATTTAGGTTTAAGGTTATTGGGTTGTCATATAAGGTTGGGCTTAAGTGGTTTGGACAAAACCAATCAACGCCCTTTTTTCCTATTATCAAGATAATAATACACAGGAATCATAAAGAGAAAGAATACGAATCCTTCTATCAAGTACACCCAAAATGGGTGCTTGTCGAAACTCGAGAAAAGGTAGGGGATGATAAATTGCACGATCGTGTAGATTATAGCCACACAGACACTTGTGCCGATAGCTTTTTTCAATAGTGGATTCATATTCTATAGATTTAGTTGACCAATTTCAATCCTTCCAGGCTTTGCTCCTTGCTGCAATAGTGGCAGGTCAGCGTATGCTTTTCCTCGCCATTCGAGTGGAACACGGTTTCCATCGGTTCGTTGTTGGTGATGCACTTTGGATTAGCACATTTCACAATACCCCTCACTTCCTTTGGCATCACGACTTTTTTCTTTTCCACCACCTCAAAGTTTTTGATGATGCACAGAGTCACATTGGGTGCTACGACTGAGAGCAAGTTTAATTCGGCGTCGGTGAAATATTTATTGAATACCTTGATAAGGCTCTTACGTCCGAACTTTTTGCTTTCAAGGTTATAACCAATCACTACGGCCGACTCCTTGATTTCCTCCAGGTGGAGCAAATTGATCACTTCAAAAAGCTTCGAACTTGGTATATGGTCGATGACAGTACCGTTTTCTATTTTGACTACAAGTTGTTCTTCTCTTTTCATAAACACGCTTTTTTATCGTTTAGGAATCATTAGAGGATGATAGTTTTGTCGTTTCTGACATCCTCGATAGTCAAACCCAGTGCATCACAGATGATAGCTTCGCGAGCATAGAGGCCATTCTTGGCTTGCTGGAAGTAGTATGCATGTGGGTCTTCGTCGACATCATAAGCGATTTCATTCACTCTGGGCAACGGGTGCAATATGCGCATATTTTCTTTCGCCTTTTCCAGCATAGCAGCTTTCAGCACATACACATCTTTCACACGTTCGTATTCCATCAGGTCGGTGAAGCGTTCGCGCTGCACACGTGTCATATACAGGATGTCTGCCTGGCTGATGATGTCCTCGTTGAAGTCTTCGTGCTCTACAAACTTAATGCCATGCTCGCGGCAATATTGTTTGTATTCCTCGGGCATAGCCAATTCCTTGGGAGCAATAAAGTGGAAGGTAGGGTTGAAGTGGCGCATAGCCATCAGGAGCGAGTGCACTGTGCGACCATACTTCAAATCGCCCACAAGGTGAATATTCAGATTTTCCAACGTACCCTGTGTCTTATAGATAGAGTAGAGGTCGAGCATCGTCTGAGTGGGATGCTGATTAGCACCATCGCCAGCATTGACCACGGGCACGGGAGCTACTTCGCTGGCATACAGCGCAGCACCCTCCAGGTAGTGTCTCATCACGATAATATCGGCATATCCACCGACCATAATGATCGTATCCTTCAGGGTTTCGCCCTTGGTAGAACTTGTCACCTTGGGGTCTGTGAAACCGATGACGCGTGCACCAAGGCGATTGGCAGCAGTTTCAAAGGACAAACGGGTACGTGTAGAGGGTTCGAAGAACAAAGTAGCCAAGACTTTACCCTCAAGAATCTTGCGATTAGGATATTTTTCAAACTCCTGTGCCATCTCGACGAGGTACTCGATTTTCTCCTTTGTGAGATTGGCAATGGTCACTAAACTATGTTTCATATGCTATAGTATGTATTAGACATGGGCAAATTTATAAATTTTTTTGCTTTAAATGCAAATGTGCTAATTATTTTGTTCAAAAATCAATAAACAAAGACAAAAAAGAGAGCGAGGGATATAGATGACACTCTGTTGTATTTAATGAATTATAAGTTTGTAGAAGTTATAATAAAATAGCATTAATGCTCTATAAAAGATAAGCCAACTTTTTTCAGATAAGAGTATCAAATAATAAAGTTAGACCTTTTTAAAACAATCCGTATCATAATTTAAAAAAGGTCTAATGTTTTTTCACCGACCCGTCGCAAAATTTCAGAAGCAATTTTTATGGCTTTGGTGATGGTGAAATATAGCCCGAACTACAGGCTGGTGCGGAGTGCTTTCTTAGTCTTCGACCACCCTTAGGAATCCAACTTTCTGCTCAACTCTGTGGCGTAAAGCGACTATTTGTGGTAAATCTGTTCTAAAATTCATAATGTTTACAAAAATAATCATTAATTTGACATTCCAATATTTTTCAATTATTTTGAAAATGCAAAAAGATAGCGAAACATTCTGACCCGTCTCCCCACATTTTGAAAGTGGTGATAGCTATTATTCACCTGTGTTATTGCGTGAAACCTCCACTTCGCGCCTCTATCGCATCAGCCGCGTCGGTAGATGTTTTTTAATCAAAACATGCCTGAATGATACTGCAGCCGCGCTGGCGCTATTGAAGCGCTAATACGACATTTCGCCCTCGCTCGCACACCACCACATACATTATATATATACGTACGAGGCACAGTCGCCCGTAGGCACGGGCATAGTGATGGAATATGTCGAGGGAGGAAACCTGCTCACCCAGGGCCTTCGCCCTGCACCAGCCGACCGATATGCCAGTGCAGACGATATCCTGCAAGCCCTGGACAGCGCGATCGAGTGCGACGCATTTCGCTACCGCTGCTCATCCTCATCATCACTCTGACATCAGCCGTCTATTTAGGGTTCCTACAATAAGACAATCAAAGAAATTTTTTACATTAAAAAATATTTCTATCTTTGTAGCGCAATAGTCTATGGGGCAAAAAATATAGATTTTTTTATGAAAAATCATTTTTTCTTGGAAGTCTATCTACACTTTGCTATATTTGCAAAAAAAAATTTGTGAGACACGCAAGTGGTTTGTCATTCTTGCTGATAAACCTAGGAAATTCATACTGATATGAGAGGGACAAAATCTTCCGCGCGTTTGGGTGTGGTATAACAATATTACATTTACGAATAGGCGAAGACTATTGCTTTTTTTATATCAAGGTTTTCATAGGACCTATCAGCGGAGATTAAGTAAATAGTCTGCGCTCTTTTTGTATGTCTATATCAACCGATCTCATTATACAATCTGCATACGATTTACAACCTTTTACAAAACACTTATTAACAAGACAAAAAAGACAAAGTGACGTATTGTGATTTAAATATAAATTTGCAAAAAAAATAAAAGTATATCCAGTTTAATTGTTCCTCGCTGGAATGTACTTGATAATATGAGGGACATAAATTTAAATTATAAAAAATGGAAAACAAAAATGTTAAGAGTAATTGGGCAACAGCCACTTTAGTGTTAGGTATTATCGCAATCGTGTTAGCATTGTTACCATTGTTGAGCGCATGGTTAATGTTCACAACTTGGCTAAACTGGTTTATTGTTCCATTTACTATTATTTGTGGTGTAGTAGCAATTGTAAAATCTCAAAATTTAGTTCAATCAATAGTGGGTATGGTAATTGGTGTATTAGCATTCTGTATGCCATTTATCTTAACAGAACAATATGTTAAAAGTACTGTAAAATCAGCCGGTAATATGTTTGAAGCAGTTGATAAGATGACAGATACTGATGATTTTAATAACGAAGACGATGATATTGAAAATGATTTAGATGATATTAATGCTGCTGCTAAAACTGGTAAAAAAGCAATGGATGGTATGTCAGAAATGCTTGATGCTGCTAGTGAAATTGCAGAAGACCTAGAAGGACTTGAAGACGAATATTCAGAAGAAGATTATGAAGACATTGAGCAGTCTGTTGAAACATCAAAGAAAGCCTTGAAAAGCGCTTCTAAGATGTTGGATGCGATGAATGAAATGTTGGAATAATAATTTTATAATTTCATATACAAATTATTGAAAAGGATATTTAGGAAATTATTATTAATAGCTTTTTGATGTGTTATCATATTATTAGCAAGTTTTAATTCAAAAAAATATTAATTCTTTCCTAAATGTCCTTTTCTTATTTTAACAAACCATCAGTATCATGGTTGTGTTTCACCATATGAAAAACTAAGAGTATGCAGGAGGTGTAGTGTGTTTGACTGAAGCTGCAGAAGCTGGATATGCAGAAGCACAATTTTAATTAGTAGAGGAATATAGATACTGTAATTAAGCATCAAAGGCTGATGCTGTGGCAGCTGCAAAATGATATATCAAAGCAGCAGAGCAAAAACCATAAAGATGCATTAGATGAATTAGCGTTCGCTCACTACACAGATCAGGGTGATTAAGGGGTATATGAAGAAGTAATCGGATTACCGAAACTTATCGTATATGCAAAGCCTTCCCACACGGGAGGGCTTACCTTTTACCCCTTAATATAGTGGTGGTATAAACACCACCTTTTGTGTTACCCACCTCCTAAATTCCTCTCCTGTGAAGGGAGGGTGTGCCTGTTTCGACACACCCTCACGTTCTAATAGTTTGTTTGGATTTTATTGGATGTAATTAATAAAATAAATTTCATTGCAAGAAAATCTCGCTGAGAGTTGGGTGAGCGTGTATCGTATTTTTCAACAAGTGGCGCTTAGCACCTGTGCGCATCAGTATGGTGGCTTCGTGGATGAGGTCTGATGCATGCGCTCCCATGATATGTGCACCAAGCAAAGTCTCGTCGGCATGCCAGATGTATTTAGCATAACCATCACCTTCGCCCATCGATACAGCCTTGCCGTTTTGGCGATAGTAGCACCTTTGCACGCTATATTCCAGACCTGCGTCCTTGCATTCCTGCTCAGTTTGGCCCACGGTAGCAAGTTCGGGATAGGTGAATACGGCTGAGGGGACAAGGTTCAAATCCACTGATGTGGGGCGACCGAGGATGTGGTCCAGAGCTACGATGCCCTGGAAAGTGGCTACGTGTGCCAGGCCGCTCAAACCATTACAATCGCCTATGGCATAAATGCCTGGGGTGGTGGTTTGCATATTTTCATCTACGGTGATGCCACGTGGGGTAAATGCCACTTCTTCGGGATTCAGCTGCAGACTCTCCACGTTGGGCGCCCTACCTACTGACATCAAGACGAGGTCAGCTGTGACTTTGCATGCTTTGCCCTTTTGCGTGAAATGGACTTGCAAGGCGTTCTCTTCTTCGCAGCACTGGATTTCGCAGACTGCTGCACCAAGATTGAAATTGATGCCTGCACGCTTCAATCCCGTGCGCAATCGCTTGGCCATATCCTGGTCGAAACGAGGCAGGATTTCAGGGGCATATTCTACTACTGTGACCTGGCTGCCCAGTGTATTGAATATAGATGCGAACTCCATTCCTACGACTCCACCACCAATGACGCAAAGACGAGGGGGTAGGGTGGTAAGGTTGAGCATTTCGGTGGAGGTGACCACACCAGGCAGGTCTACACCAGGTATTGGTAGCAACCGTTCGTGTGCACCCGTGGCGATGATGATATTAGCAGCCTGCAAGGATTGACCATCGTCTAAAGTCATTTGCCCCTTACTGACGGCAATGGCTTGGTGGGGATAGGTGGTGATGCCTGGATGTTTCATTAGTGCTTCGACGCCCTCGCGCAGTCCAGACACAATCTTTTCTTTGTAGTCGACGATTGGGGTGAGGTCGGTAATAGACTGAGGGGCAGTGATGCCCAGTCCCAACACATTTGACCAGCGAGCAGCATGCAGCTGTTCGGCCATGTGGCAGAAACTCTTGGTGGGGATACAGCCTCTGTTGAGGCATGTGCCACCCATTTCTCCCTTTTCAACCAAAGCGACTTTCAACCCCTCGTGAGCAGCCTTTAGCGCAGTTTCGTACCCTCCTGGGCCAGCTCCTATTATGATGATATCGTATGTCATAGGTCGGTTTTAGTTTTGATTTAGAGTTTTCGGAGTGCTCGGAATACTTGATTGCCCCGAAAACTCGGAATAGTCGAAATTTCCCTTAGAAGGTAAACTTAGCATTCTTCACAGCAAAAACATCGTCTGGACGACGGATTGGTGTGTGGTGAGGTGCACCATGCAGCAATGCTTTGTCGTCCTTAGCCTCGAGAGCTATCTTGCGCATCACTTCGATGAATTGGTCGATAGTTTCTTTGCTTTCGGTCTCGGTTGGCTCTATCATCATGGATTCGTGGAAGAGCAATGGGAAGTAGATAGTAGGTGCATGGTAACCGTAGTCGAGCAAGCGTTTAGCTATGTCAAGTGTGGTCACCTTGTCTGCATCATGTGCACCGCCACCATATTCTTCGAGCAAACCGTCGAATACGAATTCGTGCTTGCAAAGTCCGTCGATAGGCAACTTATAATAGGCTTTCAGTTGCTCCTTGATATAGTTGGCATTGAGCACAGATAATTTACCAGCCATTGGGATATACTCGCGTCCCATGCTGAGGATATAGGTATAGGCACGCACCAATACGGAGAAGTTGCCGAAAAGGGGTGATACACTGCCAAGGGCGCTATCGCTATATGTAATATGGAATAGTCCGTCTTCGCCCTTCACCACTTTTGGGTTGGGCAGAAACTCTGCCAATGCTGCAGTTACTCCTACAGGACCGCTGCCAGGACCACCACCGCCATGAGGGGTGGAGAAGGTCTTGTGCAAATTGATGTGCATCACATCAAATCCCATATCGCCAGGACGACACACACCAAGCATAGGGTTGAGGTTGGCGCCGTCGTAGTACATCAAACCGCCACATTCGTGAATCAGTTGGGCGATTTGTGGTATCTGAGTTTCGAATATACCCAGGGTGTTGGGATTGGTCATCATCATACCAGCAACTTCATCATTGAGCAATTCCTTTAATGCTTCAACATCGACTGTGCCTTGAGGAGTGCTGCCTACCTCGACAATCTGCAAACCACATACGGCTGCCGAAGCAGGGTTGGTGCCATGAGCAGAGTTGGGTACAATAATCTTGGTGCGCTTGTGGTCGCCACGTGATTGATGATAAGCACGAATAACCATCAACCCAGTCAATTCACCGTGTGCACCAGCACAGGGATTCAGTGTAAATTCGCTCAGACCAGAGATTTCGGAAAGTGCACGTTGAAGGTTGTAGTATAATTCCAAAGCCCCTTGTGTCAAACATTCTGGAGTTGAGGGGTGAAGCGAGGTGAATGCAGGTAGTGCAGCCATTTCCTCATTGATTTTAGGGTTGTACTTCATCGTACAACTACCCAAAGGATAAAAACCTGTATCTACACCAAAATTATTGTTGCTCATATTGGTATAATGTCGTACCAGGGTCAATTCGTCTACTTCAGGCAATTCAGGTTTGCTTTGGCGCAACAGATTTTCATTGATATCGCCGATATGATGTTCGCCCCAATGGTTTTTGGGCAACGAATAACCACTTCTGCCAGGCTTTGAAAGTTCAAAAACCAATGGACTATAATATTTATTGTTCATAGTGAATCAAAATTAAGTTGAGATTATACCAAAGACAAGAAACGCGCTACTTCTTCAGGGGTACGTTTCTCAGTCACAGCAAAAATGATTTTATCAGCTTCGCCCTCTACCAAAACACCAGCCAGGATACCAGCCTCTGCCATACGTTTGTGGAAGGCCTTTGCACCTTCTTCGCCAGTATATTTCAATGTAAATTCATTGAAGAAAGGCGCCGAGTAGCAAGGCTCAAACTTGCCAGTTTCCAACAATTTGTCATGGAGATAATGTGCTGCGCTATAAGATTGCTGGCATACTTCGCGCAATCCTTGTTCGCCCATCATTGACAGATACATAGCGACGTGCAGACACATATAACCCTGAGCAGTACAAATATTTGATGTAGCCTTTTCGCGGCGGATGTGTTGTTCGCGTGCTTGCATAGTCAATACGAAACAGCGCTGGCCTGCTGCATCAACAGTTTCGCCTACGAGTCGACCAGGCATCTTGCGAATCAATGCCTTTGTAGTGCAAAGATAGCCAATGTAGGGACCACCGTAGCCGACGGGAATACCAAGGCTCTGAGCATCACCGCAGGCAATGTCTGCTCCCCATTCACCAGGGGTGCGCAATACTCCAAGCGTAGATGCAATAGCATTGACTACAAAGAGTGCTTTGTGCTCATGACATTGGTCTGCCCAACCTGTAAAGTCCTCGACGATACCCCAGTAGTTGGGTTGAGCTACGATGACACCTGCGACGTCATCTTGCGCTAAAGCTTCATCTACGAAAGCCTTGTCGGAAACACCATCAATCTGTGGGATTTTTACTAATTCAACGCCATGATATTTAGCATAGGTAGCTACAACATCAAGTACTCTTGGAGCAAAGGTTGATGCAATCAGCACTTTGTTGCGCTTCTTGGCAGCAGCTACGCACATCATCATGGCTTCGGCAGTAGCCGTAGCACCATCATACATCGAAGCATTTGAGATGTCAAGGCCAGTGAGGCGTGCCATCATGGTTTGATATTCGAAGATGTATTGCAGTGTGCCTTGTGAAATCTCAGCTTGATAGGGGGTGTAAGAGGTAGAAAACTCCGAGCGAGACATAATATAAGGAATCACCGATGGTGTATAATGGTCGTAAGAACCAGCTCCTGCGAAAATGGTCAAAAGCTTGTTTTGGTCAGCCAATGCCTCTATATGATTTCTAATCTCTATTTCTGACATTGCAGAGGGTAAGTCCAGTTCCCTCTTCAACTTTAATTGTTCAGGCACTTCGCCATACAAATCGTCTAATGAGTCTACGCCGACGACTTGTAGCATTTGGTCAATGTCTGCCTGAGTGTGTGGTATGTATTTCATAGAATAGGCTTGAATAAAAATGACAAACGATGAGACTGAATTTTGCTTGGTGTAGAAACATCATTCAAATTCATATCAGTCTCATCGTTTATATGTGGGTTAATTCGTTCTTATTCGCAAACGCGATTGTATTCGTCTTCGCTCATCAGATTTTCTAATTCAGAAGGGTCTGAAAGTTTCACTTTGATAATCCAGTTAGCAAAAGCATCTTCGTTAATCAACTCAGGTGTATCTTCAAGAGCGTCGTTGCGTTCTACGACTTCACCTGATACGGGAGAAATCAAGTCGCTGGCAGCCTTAACACTTTCCACAGCACCAAATTCTTCGCCTGCTGAAACTTCGTCGTCCACTTCAGGCATATCAACGTAAACCACGTTGCCCAATTGGTGTTGCGCATAGTCAGTGATACCTACGTAACCATATTCGCCTTCTACTCTTACATATTCGTGTGATTCGCTAAAATAAACGTTTTCCATGATGATTTAGATTTAATGTGTTTTTTAAATTATTGATTTGATTTAGGTTGTGATTTATTTCTTGTAATTTTTTTCATAGAAGCGCTTCTTGGTCACTACACCTTCTTGCAATTTTCTATGTATTTTTACTTTGATAGGCTTGCCCAATACGGCTTGGTCAATGTTTACCATCGCCATACATACACTTTTGCCGGTTGATATAGAGCAATAGCCAGTGGTTACTTCGCCTACCACTTCTTCGCTTTCTGCATCTACTACTTCATAGCCATGTCGAGGAATAGCTCTGGCGTTGAGTTCAATTCCTACGACTTTTCGTTTCAAGCCTTCAGCCTTTTGTTGCACCAAGGCTTCCTTGCCAATGAATTGAGGTTTGTCTAGTTTGACAAACATTCCCAATCCTGCTTCCAATGGTGTGATGTCGTCTGTCAATTCATCACCATAAAGTGGCAGACCCACTTCGAATCTTAATGTATCACGGCAACCCAAGCCACAAGGCTTCACTTCGCCAGATTCCATCAATTCATCCCAAGCCCATTGTATATAGGCATGCGAACCATAAATTTCAAATCCGTCTTCGCCTGTATATCCAGTGCGGCTAACTATAATAGTTTCGCCGTGATGTTCAGTTTCCTTGAATGTGTAAAATGCCAATTCGCTGCAAGGCAATTGCAATATTCTTTCACATACAACTTCTGCATTGGGACCTTGTATAGCAATTTGTCCGTAGCTTTCGCTAGCATTTACTGTGGTCACATCAAATCCCTTAGCATGTTGCTCAATCCAAGCGTAATCTTTGTCAATATTTGCTGCATTGACCACTAGCAAAAACTTTTCGTCCGCCATTTTGTATACCAAGAGGTCATCCACGGTTCCACCATTGTCGTGGAGCATCATGCCGTAGTAAATTTTCCCAATTTCAGCACCTTCGATATTGTTAGTAAAAATGTATTGCACGAACTTTTCAGCCTCTCTGCCTTCTACAAACACTTCGCCCATGTGGCTCACATCAAATACGCCGCAGGCTTGTCTCACGGCATTGTGTTCGTCTGTGATATCTGAGTATTGCAGTGGCATTTCAAATCCACCAAAGGGTACCATCTTAGCACTTAGTGCCAAGTGTTTTTCGTATAAGCATGTTCTTTTGTCTGACATAGTATTTTAGGTTATAGATTTAGGTTTTAAAGGTAATATGATTATGATTCTATTTTTTTAACTGCTTGAGCAAGAATCTGTATCAAGTTTTCACGACTGAGTCCCTGTATACACCGATAGGGTTGCATCTCTTCGACGATACGTTCCAGCTCATGCTGAGTAAATTCTACATCCTTAAAGGCTTCGTTGAAGGTGAAATTGGCATCACATTCTTCAAAATAATCGCCTTCCACTTGCACTTGTTCTACGCGTCCATCTAGCAGAGCAAAGGCCAAGGTCACTTCGCCGCACCCTTTTATGTATTGGGTTAAGACAATATCGTTTTTTCGCTTTTTCCTAAATAAGTACTCAGGGTCATAGTAATCCGCTTCGATAGATTTGATATATTGGATATCTTCCTCGGTCAAGCGAATTGTACGATCGGTCATCGTTTCCAGCAAATGTGCTTCTAATTGGTCGATATCTATCGTCAGTATATCCTTCAGCAGGGCCACACGGCTTTTAACACTTTTCACACCATGTGACTTCATCTTTTCTGGATTTGGACACAAGGCTCCACTCATCAAATCCGATTGCGTGCTATAAAGTAGAGTACCATGCACTATGTTGCGCTGTGACAAATGATAGAAAGCATTACCACTGATTTTCTTACCATCCAGCAATATGTCATTACGTCCCGATACCTCAGCATCCACCCCAATTTCCTGTAGCGCGCCAGCTAATTTGTTGGCATAAACTTTGAATAAAGGTTCCACAGCACCTGCACCAGTAACAAGGCTTATCATGATATTATTGTCATCTGCAAAGATGCATCCGCCTCCACTTTTACGACGGATTATGTCTATGCCATTAGCACGACAAAAGTCAATATCAATTTCAGCGTTGGCATCTTGATGTCTGCCCATCACCACAGTGTTGCTCACTTTCCAAGTGAACAGATACGTATCTTCAGGCAAATGTTTTGCTATATATTCCTCGGCAGCCAAATAGAAAGCAGCACGCTTTCCTTTAGCCGAAGCAGGCAACTCTACTCTGCACGCAGGAAATAGATTTTCAGTATGTTCGGACAATATATCCATTAATAAATAAAATAGTAGATTTAGGTATCGACACCAAAAATACACAATCGATTAGAATTTTGCAAATAAAAATGCAGATATTTTCTCTGTTTAAAGAATTAGCAGTTATTTAAACATTTATTTGCATTAAATATCCTGAATGGGAAAAGCAATTAGACAAAAAAGTCCTATCTTTGCAGTTCGTATATCTTTAAAAGAAATATAAACAAATGAAAACTAAATTTTTTACAACAATTATGCTACTCACCGGCTTCACCACTGCACAGGCACAGACGCCAGATAGCTTCAACTATTGCGACGAAAAATTTGCGGACATTCAAATGCTGCGCTACAAGGTAGATGGCTTTGAAGACCTCAGTCTGAAAGAAAAAACATTTATTTACTATCTACAAGAAGCAGCCCTTGCTGGTCGCGATATTTTGTTTGACCAAAATGGTAGATACAACCTTCGTATACGTCAGATGCTCGAAGCTGTGTATACAGAATATCAGGGTGATAAAAAGTCTGCAGACTACAAAGCATTCGACACTTACCTTCGCCGTGTATGGTTCTCAAGCGGTATCCACCACCACTATGGTTCGGAAAAGTTTGAGCCAGGTTTTTCTGAAGGATGGCTGCGCTCAGCTCTTGCGTCAATTAATTATACAGAACCAGAGTGTATCAAGGGACAAGACGGTAAGGCTTCATGGGAAGAACTGATGCCTGTCATCTTTGATGCAAATGTAATGACCATGCGTGTCAATCAAAAGGATGGCGAGGACTTGATTCTAACTTCTGCCAGCAATTATTATGCACCTGGCATTACTCAAAAAGAAGTCGAAGAATTCTATGCCAACCGCAAGGCTAACAATGACCCTACGCCCATAATGACTGGTATGAATAGCCGATTGCAGCGTGACGAGTTTGGTCGCCTCACTGAACGTGTGTGGCGTGTCGGTGGTATGTATAGTGGCGCTTTGGAACGTATAGTGAAAAATCTCGAAAAGGCACTCCCTTATGCTTGTACTGAGAAACAAGTTGTCGTACTCAAGCGACTCATTGAATACTATCGTACTGGCGACCTTCGTACCTTTGACAACTATACTATTCACTGGTTGCAAGATACTGAATCTCGTGTAGACTTTGTCAATGGTTTCACAGAAAGTTATGGTGACCCATTAGGCATGAAGGCTTCTTGGGAATCTATCGTCAATTTCAAGGATATTGAGGCTACAAAGCGTACAGAAAGAATGTCTGCCAATGCACAATGGTTCGAGGATAATGCACCGATAGATGCACGCTTCAAGAAACCTGAGTGCAAAGGCGTCACTGCAAAGGTTATCACTGCAGCTATCCTGGGTGGCGACCTCTACCCCTCTACTGCTATCGGTATCAATTTGCCTAACTCCGACTGGGTTCGTCGTGAATATGGTTCAAAGAGTGTCACTATCGGCAACTTGACACATGCTTACGCTATGGCTTCACAGGGTTCGGGTATGAGTGAAGAATTTGTAGTGGACAAAGCTACACGTGAAATCCTTTCTATATATGGCCCAGCTCTCGACGACCTGCATACAGACCTCCACGAATGTTTGGGACATGGTTCTGGACGCTTGCTCCCAGGCACCGACACCGAAGCGCTCAAGGCTTACTCTTCAGTGATCGAAGAAACTCGTGCAGACCTCTTTGGTCTTTACTACGTAGCTGATGCAAAGATGCTTGAACTTGAACTCGTTCCTAACGCCGAAGCCTATCAAGCACAATACTACACCTATATGATGAATGGTTTGATGACTCAATTAGTAAGAATCAAGGAGGGGGGAACTATCGAAGAAGCTCACATGCGCAATCGTGCCCTTATTGCTCGTTGGGTATTGGAACAAGCCACAAAGGATGCTAAGGGTGGTAAGCCTGCAGTAGAATTGGCAAAAGTGAAAGGTAAAACATACGTTCGCGTCAATGACTACAAAGCACTTCGCAATTATTTTGGCAAGTTGCTTGCCGAGATTCAACGTATCAAGAGCGAGGGTGACTTTGAAGCTGCTCGCAAACTTGTAGAAACTTACGCTATCAATATTGATGCTAAGCTGCACAAGGAAATCTTAAAGCGTTATGCTAAGCTCTCTGCTTCTCCATACAAGGGTTTTATCAATCCAGTCTACAAAGCTGTACGCGATGCAAATGGCAATATCACTGATGTGACATTAGACTACACAGAAGGCTATGCTGAACAAATGCTTCGTTATAGCAAAGAGTACAACACCCTTCCTTTAGTGAATGAATAATTATAATAAATATGTATAGTATTTTGAGACGTCGCATTCTAGTGGCGTCTCATTTTTTTGACACAATATTGGGCTAATTTACATATTCTGTAGTGATATATCTTCACAAAACTGCAATTAGCTAAGTGGAATTAAAGAGTTTTATCTCTTTTTAGATAAAATGTTATTTTTTTTCAAAGAAACTATTGTTTTTGTCAAGAAAATATTAATTTTGTGCGGTGAGAGAAAGTATTTACTCACTTTTTAACTAGATTTACTTATTAAACTTAACTAAAAACTTCAACAATTATGAAGAAAATTACGTTTTTACTTACCCTCCTATTGATGTATGTGGGAGTGACGCCGATGATGGCTGAAGAAAACCTAGACGTTAAACCCGGCGTTCAGTATACTATCAAAAATACATACAATGGTAGTGATAGATATGTCTATGCAGGTGACAATAGAAAAACCGGTTATGATGAAGGTAATGTCGATCTGACAAACAATAAGTATAAGTTTACTTTCGAAGAAACAGGCAATACAACATCGGACGGTTTTAAAATCTACTATATTCGCCCTGTTGCTTATCCCGGTGATTATATGAGAAACTATGACGGAGTTTCACATAGAGAAAAAACTACGTCTGCTACCTGGTGTGTAATTGATGACAATGGTACACACAAAATTGAGTATGTTAATGGTACAAGTCGTAGCGGCGATTATTGGGTCGTGAATTATGATGATGCTATTTCTTGTACAAGTTTGGCGACAGAACAGTTCCTTTTAAAGAGTTTCTTGAAAATCGAACAAGTTGGCGGCTCTGAACCCGAACCAGAAGTTCCTTCATTCTCGCTCAGTGGTCTGTATCGTATCAAGAACAAGTGTATGGACTTGAGCAAGGATGGTCAAAACAAGCAAGCTAATGGCCAAGGTGCATATTTGGGTAGTACATACCACGAAGTGACTGCTGCTTGGGCTGGAATGCTTGGCGATGTACACTGCTCTACTACTTCACTTGCTGATGCTGGTTGTGTATGGATGGTAGAAGGTGACAATGCTACTGGTTTTACTTTTAAAAACTTGAACAATGGTCTTTACTTGACTTATAATGGTAATTTCGGTTTCTCATCTAGTGAATATAAGTTCATGATGGAACAAAACGAAAGTTATTACAGAATTAAGCAAGGCGACAACTACGTTCATGCAGCTTATGCTGGTATTTATGCTTTTGCTCTTGGTGAACAAGCAGACAAGGCTGACTGGGAATTTATTCCTGCTACAGAACTTCAAGTCAACCTCAACGAATATGTAAACTCTGGTCACCTTGGTGGCGAATTGAATGGTTACTATGCTACATTGTATTTGCCATTCGATGTTACCTATACTTCTGCATCAGGTCTTGGTGTGCATACTATCACCGTTGATGGCAACAATGCATGGTTGTCTGGTGCTTTGGATCAGTCTTATGGTATTCCTGCTAATACGGGTGTAGTGTTGAAGGGTACAGCTGATACATACACACTTACTATCTCAACTTCTGCACTTCCTGCACTCTCTGAATCAAATGATTTGATGGGTACCAACGTAGATTTGAATCTTTCTTCTGAAGCAGAGAAAATGCAATACTATGTTTTGGGCTTAGATAATAATTCAGGCAAGTTGGGCCTTCGTAATCCAAGTGTTAATGTAGATAAAGTTCCTGCAAACAGAGCTTTCTTGAAGTTTGATAGCTATCCAGTCAATGCACTCCAATTTATGGTAGGTGAGCCTACTGCTATCGAAAGTGTAGTGACTGGTAATTCTGACTCTGCTATCTATGACCTAAGCGGTCGCCGTGTACTCAGCACCGTCAAGGGTAGTCTCTATATCCAAAATGGCAAGAAGTTCATCGTAGAATAATCTCCGATTCAACGCATAATAAAAGTAATATGATTATGAAAAAGACATATATTAAACCCACAACGATTGAGGTTTGTCTGCATACAGAAGGCATGGTTGCCCTCAGTATGAGTGGTAGTACTGATGAAGTTTGGACTAATAAGAAAGAATTCCCTGCTTTTGATTGGGAAACATCTAGTGAAAGCGGTGAAGATTACTTCGAAAGCCAGTGGTAATAGTAATTTAAACTAATAATTTATAGAGACTGTCTAACAAAAAAAGTTGGGCAGTCTCTTTATTTATGCAAGAATAATGAGTATTTAAGCAACAGTCTTTTCAATTGTGTAAATGCTCAAATTGAGGTTTGTATAGCTCTCTTTTTAATGTGAGTTAGGTAGAAAATGATTATACATGCCATACGTGTTCCTTTTACACATATCGCTTTAGAGATTTCTCCTTTTATATTACGCACTTTTGCTGGACCTATGATCGAGAAAAAATGTGTCTCAAAAAATATCTCATTCCTTGAGACAATTTTCTCATCCTATGAAATTTTTGTTTCATCTTATGAAATTTTTGTTTCATCTTATGAAATATCTTTCTTATCCTATGATTTTTTTGGGACAAGCATGGGGGTTAGAAAAATTTGTGAACTAAAGATTTGGATTATCCGTTTTCAATTATATTAGCAGGTGTTGAAACCAGCGTTATACCGAGTTCACACTTTTTAGTTGCAAAGTTGAGCAAAGGGGCATGTTTCACAATGCTTTTCTACTTTAGTTGGTCTAAATGGTGTATCTGTTGATAGCATTTCTGAAAGTACGCTGGTAAGCCCTTCTTCAAATTCTGCTTTTATATCGTTAAAATTAGTGAGTAATTTGTTATTCTGTTTTATGATAACTTGATAGTCCTCTTTATCTTTTACTTTATGGATAAAGATAAGTCCAGGAGCTACGGCAGTATCAGGGTTGTTATATGTATAGCAGTAACTATAGATGAGCGTTTGTAGGATATAGTGTTTATGGTTTGTTCCAGGCATAAATATGTTAGCCCATTCTTTGAAGTTTTTTTCTTCTTGTCCACCAGTTTTGTAGTCAATAATTCTGACTTGATTTTGTCCTTCGTGTACAACCATATCAAGTCGGTCAATATTTCCACTTAACATAATGTCCTTGACTTCGCCATCGCAAGACACTTGTATGGGTGCATTGACTGTTATTTCACTACCAAGGATATTGAACGGTGCTATATTAATATCCACCTTGAGTAGTTTTGTGATGTAGGATTTGATGATAGTTGCTGCCAGTGGATGATAGGGTATCTGTTCGAATACGAATGCCTGTCTAATGTGCTTATCGACAGTGATTGCACCATCTTTGGATAACAGATGACGGATATAACCTGTTGTCACTTCTATAGAAAGTGATATATTATTTATGATATCTTCTTCGTATGTTCCGAGATATAGTGTTTGAGCTACTCTGTGAAACAACGTGCCCAATGTATTGGGCTGAATAATTTCAGTTTCGGGTTCAATCTCTTTCAGCCTCAATATATATTGATAGTAGAATGATTTTTCACACCTCAAGTAGGTATTAATAGCTGATGGAGATAGCTTAGTGAATCTACTACTTATATCTTTAGGCTTTGCAATCGGCGTCTTTTCACTTTTAGTCGGCGAGGTACATGCGACGAGATACTTTTCACACATGGTGATATTCGACTCCATTTTGAGTTGTGTGATAAATCTAGATATTTCTCCTCCAGTCTCAGGTGAATTGTTGTATACTAATGTTGCTTTTGTACATCTGCTCAGCATGCGGTAAAAGTGGTAGGCATAAACTGCAGTGCGGTGTCTTGGCGTAGTAAGCGAAAATGCCTCTCTCAAATTGTATGGGATTATGCCCGATGGAGCCTTGCTGGTTTGTGGCATCTTACCTTCATTAGTCGATAACAATAGTACTCGATCGAAGTCAAGGTTGCGAGTTTCCAGTACACCCATGATTTGGATACCCTGAACGGGTTCGCCATGAAACGGTATTGTGGTCGAATTGGCAATCTTGCGCATCAAACGTTGCAGGGTGGGGCATGTGATATTGAGTAACCCTTCTTCTGCCAAAATCAGTAATCTGTTGGTGATAGTGTAGATTTGGAAATACGCTTCGTTGTACAATATCTCGTCCATATTAGGCGTATTTTCCTTTGCCTCCTCTGCGGTGTCAAAACTCGCATAACCCTTGGTCTTGATGTGTTCGCTCACTTGTCTGAGCAAATCTGCTACGCTGCAGTCCTGATGCTCTATCTTCGTATTGTGCTGCTCAATATATTGGTCTATCTCGTGAAAGGGCAACGTCTGAATCAGCGGATATCCCTTGGTGATATTCACATATTTCACCTCGTCCGGTATAGCGTGTAGCAAGGGTTGCAGCAGGTTTTCGTTGCAAATCACAATAGCAATATCACGCTCGCTGACCTCTTTCAACTGCTCTCGTATCCACGCTGTGGCATAGCGTACTTGACCACTTTCTGTTGGCGAAGCAACTATTGTGATAGATTCCACTTCTTCTAAGTTCCTGAAGTTCTCTTCGCTCAATTCATTATTAAACAAAGTCAGATTTTCAAGAGCATGCACACGGACTTCCGAAGACGTGTTGGGGTTGGCATAGTAGGTATCGTAGTCCCAATAGAATAGTGCTTGACCGATTTTCTTGAGGTGTACGAACAACTGTTTCTCTACTTTGTTCAGCACGTTGAACCCTACAAATACATAAGTCTGCTCTTCGGGGAAAGTGATATTTCCTGCCTTGATGTCTTCCCATACTTTTCGCTGCAAAGCACCTTCGTATGGGTAGACCTTATCTTCCGTCTCGACATTCAGTGCTTCGTAGATGGGCAACAATGCTTGCCACATTTGCAGGAAGCGCTCCTTTATTAGTGTGCTGTCTTCCACAGAGAAATTCTGGAAGAATTTTTTCAATGCCTCTTCCATAGATTCGTCCAGGTAGTCCAGCGAATCCATTTCCTTCAAGTCTACGAAGTTGGTAAACAACTGTCGTGCGTCAGTCAAGTTCTTGTCGATATCGTTGAAGTCGGACAGCATCTTTTCGCTCCAACCCCAGAAATAGTCCAGGTTGTCATCGCAATTAGTCTGTGCCTTATAGTGCTGAAAGATTTTGCACACACTCTCGATAGGGTCTGCCACAGTGCCGTCTATCAGCGAAGCAAACAGTTCGCCAATAGTCGTGTATCTTGGTGCCCAAAGACTTTTGCCGTTCGTACTGCTTTCCAGCAAGTACTCGTTCAGAAACAGGCGTGCACGCTTGTTGGGGCAAATTATGGTGACGTTGCTCAGGTCGTTGGCAAACTTTTCACACAACGATTCGGCAACGAGTTTCAGAAAGGGAGTTTTCATATTCTAAGAAGGTCTGATGTTGTTGAAATTAGGTTAAGCCTTGTTGAAATTAGGTTAGGCTTTGTTGAAATTACATTACGCTTGGTCGATACATACGGGTTCTATTACCTCAGCATCTATGTACCACAGATAACCCTCCGTTTTCTCGTATCCCATACTCTGCAGATGCTGCATGTATTCCCTCACCTGCTCGTGATAATCCTTTGACGTTTTTGTATCCAGCGAGCGATATTTGCCCGACTTGTAGTCCACGACAATAGCATGCTTCCCCTGTATCATCACGCGGTCAGGGCGGCATGTTTTGTAGTTCCCCTCTTTGTCACGATAGAGTATCTCGCACTCATTTTTCAGTGTCCACGAATGGTCAAACCACCCACGTTTTTCCACAAACTTCAACCTATTTGTCAGGTAGGCTTGCATTGATGCTTCGTCGATATCCTTGCCCAGTAAACCCAACTTTGCATATTTTCTGCACACGGCGTTGATATCGTTGGCTGTCTTGACTTCCGACAGCAAGGCATGGTACATTTTGCCTCGGTCCAAGTAGCTGTCGACTTTGCCTTCTTTCAGTTCGTTGACAAACTGCATCGCTTGATTTGATTGCACGAATTGGTAGCGCTCTTTGTGATTCTCGATGGCACAGCCCAACTGATTGTCCTTCGTCTCATCCGTCTTGGATTTATAGGTGTAGTCGGGGTTAAAGATGGCAGTACTCATTTTCCCCTTCACTCCATCTTTGTGGATAGCAGCATGGATGATGTCTGCGATATTCTTCTGTTTGGCTTCTGTCGCCTTATCCTCGTCTTTGCTCACTTTCACCTTGTACCAAGCATATAGATTGTGCTTGGGACGAGTGAATGCTACGTATAGCAAATTCAGATTCTCGATGCGCTGTTGCAAGTGCTCGTGTTGATATTCCGCCTTGAAGTCGGAGTTCTTGATATACTTGCTGTTTGTTGGAATAGGCAAAAGCGGCAGTTGGTCGAATGGTGCTTTTTTAGTCTCACACCATATCAAGTCGTCATTACGATCCTTTTCTATTTCCCAGTCGCAGAAGGGCACCATCACCGTATGAAATGCCAGACCCTTAGACTTGTGTATCGTCAGGATACGTATGCCATCGACTTCGCCTCCTGGGATAGGTTTGCTGTTGAGCGTTTCGTCCCATTGCTTTAGGAATACGGCGATATCGCCAGGTTTTGAGGTGACGAAATCTAACACCTGGTCGAGGAAGTACAACAGATAGGGCGTCTCGTTTTTATCTCGATTCAGTCCGAGGCGCTTTATCAGCAGTTCGCAGAGTTCATACAGATTCTTGCCTTTGGTTCCTGCAAACAGGTTTTTCATCTCTGCAAATTGGTCCTTGGCATATCGGCGTACGAATGCTTCTGCGATAGTATCTTGATGATTCATTTTGTACTTCAGTGCATGTACCAAGGTTTGCACAGCACTCGAAGCGCTCAATAGGAAAGCTTCGTCCGAACTTATAGGAACCTCGGGGTGATTCTCTGCGAAGTACGACAAAATAGACTTAGCTTCGCTCGTATAGCGTACAAGGATAGCAATTTCGCTATAAGGCAAACCCTGACGGTGCAAACCAGTCACGACCATGCCCATCTTTCTTTCCACTTCATAGTTGTCTGACTCGGCGATTTCTTCGTCGCCTTCTGCCGTTTTGCCACGCTTCCCTTTTTCCTCCACTTCGATGCCTTCCAACCACACTATGCCACCTGTCTTACCACGGTCCTTTTGTCTCACACCATCTGTGTGATAGACGCTGTCAAGCATCCATTGCTCGTCGGTGGTCGTATCATCGCCTTTGCCAAAGAGCACCTGGGCGGCAGATGGGAAGAAGGCGTTGTTGAAAGCAATGATTTCGTCGGTACTGCGGAAGTTGGTGTCGAGCGAAACGAACTTGGGTTTCACATAACTCATATCGTTGTTGATGTTTTGCAGCAAACGGTAGTCGCCACCACGGAATCTGTAGATACTTTGCTTCACATCGCCCACCAGCAAGCAGCGGTCGCCTTGCGAAAGGTTGCCCAGCAGCAGCGTCTTGAAGTTCTGCCACTGAATCTGCGACGTGTCCTGAAATTCATCTATCAGGACGTGCGAATATCTCGTACCTGCCTTTTCAAACACAAAGGGTGCATCTACACCTTTCACCAGGTCGTAGAACAATTTAGGTGTCTTTGCCAGCATGAAGTGTCCTTCTTCCTCGTTCACCTGTTCGATGCTATTGCGAGTCTCATTGAGCAGACAAAGTGGATTTAGGCGTAGCAGTGCCAACTGTGCTGTGTTGTAAACTTCAGAAGACGCTGTGACATAATCGATCAATTGATTCAACTTTAGTCTGATATTTTCAGCCATTGGCACAATGTCTGCCCACTCTTTTTTATTCCCTTTTTTCAACCAGATGAGACTTGTACTTCGGTCGATATCATCAGACGGCGAATTTGCTGCCAGTCGTTGCACAGCATCGCTTGGATTTTCATTATTACCCTCTTTCAGCTTGTTCAGATATCCACCAAGTGTCTTTTTCAATCCATTGTATTTCTCCCACGACCCACAATTATTCACGATATAGTCTTCCAGTTCAGTTGCCTGTTTTATCCACTCGTCCTTAATGTCTTTGCATTGTTTCTGGAAGTTTTCTTTCAACTTGTCAATATCGTTTTCGTTGAGCGATTGGTTGATGCTGTCTTCGTGCAGCATATATTCTTCCTTGTACAGTTGCTTAGCGAAAGTCGCTATTTCCCTGCTGATATCCCAACTCTTATTTTCTGAAATTTTGCCCTGGACATATTTCACCAGCATCTTCAGCAAACCTTCGTCACTCTTAGCACGTTGCAACAGACGCTCCACCCCTTTTTCAATAGCAAGTTGCGAGTTGAGGTTAATCTTGTATTCAGCCGTCAACCCCAGTTCCTGTGCCAACAATGCCAGCAACCATTGGAAGAAGGCATCGATGGTCATGATGTTGAAGTTGTCGTAGTCGTGCAGCAGGTTGTTTAGCGCCTTTTTAGCAGCACTGCGTATCCTGTCCTCGTTGAAATCCTTCGGCAGACGTTCCCTTACTGCTTTCAAAAAGTCGTCATCGGGGTCATTGTCCTTTGCCAATTTTTCCAAATTCTCCAGGATACGAGATTTCATCTCCTCTGTCGCCTTGTTGGTGAATGTCACCGCCAGGATGCGGCGATGCATATTTTCGCCACCCTCTAACAAGATGGCGATATATTCGGCAGCGATTGTAAAAGTTTTGCCAGATCCGGCAGAAGCATTGTATACAGTCAGTGGTGCGCTGTTCATGGTATTATTAAAAAAAGTATGTGGATTTGTTGTAAATTTACTTAAAATTTTTGTAATTCCTCATCTTTGAACAAATATTTTTTGATAATAATATAGCAGATGTCCACAAATCATCCCTACATCAAAGATGTTGTACTCTTATTGTTGTAACCACGAATAAGCACTAATTTACACTAATGCCTTGCGGGGCATTTAAGACCGGATGGATATTAGTGAAGATTTGTGTTCATTAGTGGCCTTATTCCCAGCGTATCTCGTGTATCTCTCGGAATCTTTGGACTGCCTTGTTTTTACACTCTTTTGGATCTGTAGAATACCTGTGATACCCGTGATACGTGGAGTTCTAAATAAAACAAACGAGTTTTCGTGGACAACACCTATATTATTGCCTAATTTTTTTATCGCAAACTTCTCAACATTTTTTTTAAAAGTCTTTGCTGTCTAAATCCATATTTACAAACCAAGACCTTTTTTGAAAAAAGCTACGGCAAATTTGAAAAAGGTTAGACTTTTTTTGAAAAACCTTTACCTTTTTTCAACAGGTCAAATCTTCGAGTAGATCAAACCATTATTACCCCAATCTCCCTGTTATCCTTTTTCATCTTGGTGTGGAGGATTGGATATGTTGCTATTTTTATATCTGCCCAAATGCTAGAAAATACCGTTTTGCATTTTTTTTGAATTATTTTATTGCTTTTTTTATTGTTAACAACAGCTTATTATTATCGTACTGCCATTCTATTCGATAAATATGGAAAATGTGAAAATATCACCTTGTTTTGGGAGAATTATGTGAAAAAGAACCTTTATTTCGTCGGGAAAATGTGAAAATAGATAATATTTGAACAGAAAAGGAAGGAACACTTCTATTATTGTTCAAAATATTGCTACTGGGTATCATCTAGGCGTTTATTTTCACTTTTTGAGTGCTATTTTAAATTTCTTGAGCAGAAATTATTGCAGCAAATAATGAAAAAGGTTGTAGTCGTACAACCATATTGAAAACATTTTATATATTTGCACTGTGTGATACTAAATAAGGTACTGTATGAAATATCTTAATATTAAGAAGGCTTTGACTGCATGGCAAGAGTTGCAACCACTATCTGAGAAGGATAGGGATAGACTTAGCCGTCGCTTTACTGTTGACTTTAACTATAATAGTAACCATATAGAAGGCAATACATTGACTTATGGCCAAACGGAAATCTTATTGTTATTCGGTAAGGTGATTGGAGAGGCAAGCGTGCGCGATGTGCAAGAAATGACAGCAAGCAATGTGGGGTTGCGAATGATGACAGAAGAGGCGAAGGTAAAAGAGAGTCCTTTGACACAGAACTTTATTAGAACACTACACCAGACATTACTTCGTGAGGATTATACGGTATATCGTAATTTGCCGGGTGGAGTTCAGACGAACTATGTGATACACGCTGGACAATATAAAACACGCCCTAATAGTGTGATTACACGATATGGTGACAGATTTGAATATGCATCACCAGAGGAGACACCTAGTCTGATGGCAGATCTGGTGGATTGGTACAACAAAGCAGAGCAAGAGAGTAAACTTACCCCTATAGAGTTGGCAGCATTATTCCATTATCGTTATATACGCATTCACCCTTTTGAAGATGGTAATGGACGTATTGCTCGACTGATGGTAAACTTTATCCTTACTCGCCACAATTATCCAATGATTGTAGTCCGTAGTCGCAAGAAGAGTGAATACTTGGAGGCTTTACATCAAACTGACCTAGAAGTCGGTCCTATTCCTAGCGATGGTGCTCACGCAGATATTAAGGACATTCGCCCATTCTTGAAATATTCCAATGAGTTGGTGGCAACCGAAGTGTACAACGATGTACTGTTTGTAAGCGAGAAGAATGAGAATGTTTGGTGGTACGATGGAGAACGAATAGTATTCCGCACTCCGAACTACACAAAAATCCTCAACGCTATGCGCACCGAGCCGATACTCACTTTGGCTGATATGAAAGAGATTACTGGTATCAGCATTGCCGCCATCCAGAAACTCCTTGACCAGCTCATCCAAAAGAAGTTTGTTGAGCGAGGTGAGAAGGATGGTAGCTGGAGAGTGTTTGTGACTCAGTAAAGCAGATAATCGTGTTTTATCTATATGGGACTTCAAGATACAAAGATATATGTCCTAGGAAATTCACTCTTCATATGTTTGCAAATATACATTGTGTAAAAAGACTTGTGATCTCTAAAACGATAGGTGTGAAATAGTATCATGATAAGCATGATTTCACTATCGGACATTATCGGCTTACGATTACGGCGAACCTTCTCTGGATCGCTCTCAATGGCACGTTTTTTGAGTTCTGGCTCTAAATATTTGCAAAATTTGTCCAATATACAGAAAATTTCTACTAAATCTGCATTATTCATAAGAGTGTTAATTTAGATGTAAATGTTTGGTTTTTATACTATAAAGTTACAAATAAATTTTCATTCCTATGTTTTTTTCTTGAATTTCTTATACCGGACTCACGTTACTGACAAAAACTGACAAAAATGCAGATTACTGACATGTTAAAAAAGTATATATTGGAGTTTCGCGCTTTGGCATGCCAATTGCACAATATTACGATGTGTGAATTGTTCACGAATAATTAAGTCAAAAAAAATATAAGTATTATCATTATGGAAATGAAATCAGGTAATATTGGTATTACGACGGAAAACATTTTCCCAGTAATTAAGAAGTTCTTGTATAGCGATCACGACATCTTCCTTCGCGAAATTGTGTCGAATGCTGTAGATGCTACACACAAATTGAAGACGCTTTCTGCAAAGGGTGAATTCAAAGGCGAAATGGGTGAGTTGGCTGTACGTGTCAATATTGACAAAGAACAGGGTACACTGACCATTAGCGACAATGGTATCGGTATGACAGCCGAAGAAATCGATAAGTATATCAACCAAATCGCTTTCTCAGGAGCTAACGAATTTCTCGAAAAATATAGCGATGATGCTGCAGCGATTATCGGACACTTTGGTTTGGGCTTCTACTCTTCGTTCATGGTTTCTAAGAAGGTGGAAATCGTTACAAAGAGTTATCAAGAAGGTGCTAAAGCTGTGAAATGGGAATGTGACGGTTCGCCAGCATTTACAATCAGTGCGGCTGAACGTGCAGAGCGTGGTACTGACATTATCCTCTATATTGACGACGAGTGCAAAGAGTTCTTGGAAGAAAACAAGATTAAGGAATTGCTGGATAAATATTGCCATTTCTTGCCTGTACCCGTAATCTTCGGTAAGAAGAAGGAATGGAAAGATGGTAAATACGAAGATACTGCAGAGGATAATGTAATCAATGTGACTCAGCCACTGTGGACGCAATCTCCACAAGGTTTGAAGGACGAAGATTACAAGGAATTTTATCGTCAGCTCTATCCCATGAGCGACGAACCCTTGTTCTGGATTCACCTTAACGTAGACTATCCTTTCAATCTGACTGGTGTGCTCTACTTCCCAAAAATCAAGAGCAACACACCGCTGCATCGCAACAAGATTCAGTTGTATTGCAACCAGGTGTTTGTGACAGATCAGGTAGAAAACATTGTGCCCGAATTCTTGACCTTACTGCATGGTGTAATAGACTCTCCAGATATTCCTCTGAACGTGAGTCGTAGCTATTTGCAAAGTGATGCAAACGTAAAGAAGATTTCTACCTACATCACCAAGAAGGTGAGTGACCGTCTGGCAAGCATTGCTAAGACTGATAAAGAGGGATTTGAAGCAAAATGGGATGACCTGAAGTTATTCATTCACTATGGTATGCTGTCGCAAAACGATTTCTATGACAAGGCTTCGACCTATGCTTTGCTGAAGGATGTGGATGGCAAATACTTCAACTATGCTGACTACAAGGAACTGGTGAAGGGCAACCAAACCGATAAGGACGATACAATGGTGGTGCTCTATGCTACAGATGCCGAAGCGCAATATACAGCAATTAGTGCTGCGAAGCAAAAGGGTTATAATGTGTTGTTGCTTGACGGCCAATTAGATAGTCCATTGGTAGGCTTGCTGGAGCAAAAGTGGGAAAAGGCACGCTTTGTTCGTGTGGACAGCGATACAATTGAACGACTGATTCAACAGAACAATGCAGAGGTGGAAGAAGTTTCTGAAGACGATGCGACTTTGTTGAGTAGTGCATTTAAGGCTGTATTACCTAAGATTACTGGAGCCGAACTGCATGTAGAAGTAGCCAATATGTCAGCTGAAGCTATGCCTGTGTGCATCACTCAAAGTGAATATATGCGCCGTATGAAGGACATGAGCAAGTTGCAAGAGGGTATGGCTTTCTATGGAGAAATGCCAGATATGTATAACCTTGTGCTCAATGCTAATCACCCCTTGGTGAAGGATATGCTCGAGGGTATGAAACATGATACAGCCGGCACTGTAGAACCGCTTATGGCTGAATTGCGCGGTATGCGTGCTAGACAAGCTGCTTTGACCAACTTGCAAAATAGTAAGTCGGACGATGCAGAAGCTAAGGAGGCAGCAGAACAAAGCAAGCAAATCCATCAAGAAATCTCTGATTTGGAACAAAAACGTGATGAAGCACTTGCTTCTTACGCAACAAAACAAGAAAAGATGTCGCAGTTGGTAGACTTGGCGCTATTGAGTCAAGGTCTGTTGAAAGGTGAATCTTTGAGCCAATTCATCAATAGAAGTGTAGATTTGCTTGGCGAAGCAAGATAAATCACAATTGGGGCATTAGAATTTATAGCATTATTTATTCATTCATTCTAGTGCCCGTTGCTGATAAACTTTGATTTATCCGATATTTAATGAGTCCTAATGCCTGGGTTAACCAGCTTTAGGACTCATTATCTTGTTAAATATAGCGGAGCTATACACTTTGAGGCTTGTGCGATTATAATATAATTGATTTTGAAGTTCTCTTAAACATTAAACCTCAATTAGCCAAATGACCAATTGAGATTTAATAAACTTAGTAAAATTGCCATCTTTGGGGTTTTCCATTTTCAGTGAGTGGCAGTTTGTCTACTCGGATAAAATCACGGGGAACTGCATACTTGTGCAATCGTTCGGTGCAAAATGTTTTGATTGTTTCGAATTTTTGTTCAGCCTCGTAAATCATAATAATTACTTCTCCAAATCGTTCATCTTTTCGCTTTGCGAGAAAGAAAGGGTGGGGGAATTCGCAGAGTTGCTTCTCTAATTGGTCGAGCGTATGCTTGATGCCGCCACAATTGACGATATTATCTAGTCTGCCGATAGGGATAAATCGCTTCTGGTCTATCAACTCTACGACATCGTTTGTGGTCAATGGTCCTACGCCTGTATAAGTGTCGTTTATGATAAGTGCGGCCGAATCATTGGTGCTTATTTCTACGTCATCGAGTAGTTGATAGTAGGCTGTTGCTGTAGGGCCATTAATGCGCCGAAGTGCGATGTGAGAGTAGGTCTCTGTCATGCCATAAGAACTCCATACGGCACAGGGTAATTGACAAAGCATCGCTTCCAACGCGGGTGAAATAGCACCACCACCAAGTAGCACATTCTTGCATTTAGCCAGCAGTCTTCTTTCTCTGGGCACTTGCAGTGTCTCGTAGGCTTGAAGCGGGGTCAGACTGACAAAGTCTACTGGTTGGCGGAGGTGAGCAAAGGGATGTAGGGAAGGTGAGATGCTGATAAGGTGCATACCTTGAAGCCAAGCACGAATAGCAACCATTTTGGCACCGACATACTTCAGCGGCATGCAAAGTAGGGCTGTGTCACCTTCTTCGAACCTAAAGAAATCGCTGGTGCGCAGGGCACTTTTCTTCATTCCCGCTTTAGGCACGAGCATAGCTTTGGGTGACCCAGTTGAGCCCGATGTTTGAAGAGTGATTGTAGGGGATGAGGATTGCCATTCTGATTTAAATTTTTCCACTTCTTTGTTGAATAGTCTGTCGGTGGTACTTCCCCAATATATGCATTCGCCTTGAATGTGGAGTGGAGAGTACTGATAATTATTCAGAAAGAGTTGTCCTGTGCCCAAACCTTGGTGTTTCGTTGTAGGGGGATAGTCTGATTGAAGCAGATGTGAGGTCCAGTTTGCAATTGCATTGAGTCCTATGTCACTTTCTAAAGCGCTGGTAATCCAATAACCGATTCCTCGTTCTTTAGCCAAGTCAATCCATTCCTGGCATCCCAAGATTCCGCCGTGCAATGAAGGTTTCAGAATGATGTATTGTGGGGAAATTTCGTCGAGTAACTGTGCTTTCTCATCCTTGGTGTAGTTACCAATGAGTTCTTCATCGAGAGCAATTGGTAGTGGTGAACTTTGGCAGAGTCGCGCCATTTCAGCACGCTGATGTGCTCGTATCGGTTGCTCAATGCTGTGTATGTCGAAATCGGCAAGCTGTTTAAGTTTCTTCATCGCTTCATCGGCAGCAAAGGCACCATTAGCATCTACACGGATTTCAATATCCTGGCGAGAATAGTACTTTCTGATTTCTGCAATAAGGCTAATCTCTTTATCCCAATCAATAGCGCCAATTTTGATTTTGATGCACTTGAAACCTTGACTTAACTTGTCCTCAATCTGTGCCCTCATCTTTAGGAAATCTCCCATCCATATTAAACCATTGATAGGGATACCCACGGCACCACGTGTGAATTGGTTGTCATAGAGCGCCATGTAGTCACCACGAAGGCTGGCTTGATAAGATCGTATGGCGGTCTCGATGCCAAAAAGTATTGATGGATAAGCTCGCAGCGCTTTGGTGTCCAATGTGCCAGTAGATGTGTATTGGTCGAGGTGGGATGACAAGATGTGTCGATATTCCTGCTCGGGGATCGCATCAATGCTGAGGTCGTGCAAAGGTGCGCATTCGCCAATACCACGATGAGATGGTGTGGCATCATCCATTAAGACGATGTACCACACTTTCTTTGTGCGATACACGCCTCGTGAAGTCTTTGCTGCTTGCTTAAACTTCATCTCATAAGGGATGATTCTGTATTTCAATCTGTAAATATTTTAAGGTAAGTGAGGGAATTTCTTGAAATTTGGTTTGCGTTTTTCTAAGAAAGCTTGTCCTCCTTCTTTTGCTTCGTCTAGCATATAATAAAGCATCGTTGCATCTCCTGCTAATTCTTGGATTCCACTTTGTCCATCAAGCTCTGCATTGAGTCCTGCTTTTATCATACGTAATGCCAATGGTGAGTGTTGCATCATTGTTTCTGCCCATGCAACGACTTCATCTTCCAGTTGGTTGAAGGGTACAACCTTGTTGACCATGCCCATTGCTTCAGCCTCGCTAGCTGAATATTGGCGGCACATGAACCATATTTCGCGTGCTTTCTTTTGGCCAACAATGCGTGCCAAGTATGAAGCGCCAAATCCTGCATCGAATGAACCTACGCGTGGTCCTGTCTGACCAAAGATAGCATTTTCAGAAGCGATAGTCAAGTCGCACATCAAGTGCAGAACGTGACCTCCTCCAATTGCGAAACCATTGACCATAGCAATGACGGGCTTGGGTAATGAGCGGATTTGTTTTTGCACTTCCAATACATTTAATCGAGGTACACCATCGTTGCCGACATATCCACCACGACCCTTGACATTCATATCACCGCCCGAGCAAAATGCTTTGTCGCCAGCACCAGTCAGCACTACAACATAAATATCTCCATTTTCGCGGCAATGATATAGTGCATCGCTGATTTCGGATACAGTCAATGGTGTAAAAGCATTTCTGTATCGTGGTCTGTTGATAGTGATACGAGCTATACCATTGTAGAAATCGAAGAGGATGTCTTCATATTGCTTGATTGGGGTCCAATTTCTAGTTTCCATTTATTCTAGTATTATAATTTGTTTGTATAATTTGTTTTGATAACGTTTTCCACAACTTTCCTGGCTTGTTCATTGTTGTTGATGGTGGTGAATACTTCAAGTAGCGCAGGGTATTGACCGTTGCAAGCAAGAAATTCGTCCAATATATTTGCCAAATCATCAGTCTGCGAAAGAGAGAAATATTTTATACCATAGCTTTCGGCAATTCCTTTGGCAGAGTAGGTGTGTGAGGCAGAAATAAACTTGTCAAGTGCTTGAGAACCTGTAATACCTGGCAAACGTCGGAAGATTTGTCCACCGCCATTGTTGAAGACTATCAGTGAGAGGTTGTTGGGAATTTCTGTATTGAAAAGCGCATTGGCATCATAAAAGAAACTCAAATCCCCTGACATAGCAATCACTTTATTTTTTACTCCTAATGCATACCCAACAGCAGTAGATATGCTCCCCTCTATACCATTTGTGCCACGGTTGGCAAAAATTTTATGATTTCTGAAGTCATTTATCATTGTCGCATTGCGTACAGTTGTACTATTGGCCAAGTGAATATCCCATTCTAATTGAATTCGCTTTGCCACTTGTTGCATTACGTACAAGTCGGAAAATAAATCTCTTGTGAGTATGTCATTTAAATCAAGAGTGGCAACTGATAATTTCTCCTTCCAAAGCTTCACCTCTTTATTAGGTTGTACGAGGGTTGCTAATTGCCTTAGAGTGTCCTCTACACTGGCATATATCACAGATTCGAGATGGGTTAGGGTGTTTGGAAACAAAGCCTTCTCTTCTATGCGTATAACTTGAATTCCGTCATGCTTTCTAAAAAAGTTTTTCAGCTGCTTGTTAACCAAATTTCCACCGATATGGATTATCAAGTCGGGATTAAATCCACTATTTTCTACCACTTGTTCTAAAATAGATGTGCGGTGCCAATGAGGTGATGTAGTCAAAATCTCTGGTAGCACGAGTAAGGCGTCATTCTTTTCAATGGATTCATAGGCAGAACATGCACTTTGCTCATATTGTCCAATGAAGACTATTGGACATTTTGCGGAAGCAATTTGTGCCATGACTTCTATTGGTATTGGCTCTATACTATGAGAGTAATATGTGTTGACTTTGGTAGAGGGAATAATATTTGCTGTACTGAAATCAAACAATGGTTCTTCTATTTCTATATTCAAATGTACAGGCCCTTGTTGTCGGTCGCTTAAACAAGAAAGCGCCTTGTTTATCTTCAATTCATTCCATTTGAAGTCCTTTTCATCTACCGATTCATTCACCGAAATCGTTTGGGCATAGGGTAGAAGTGCATCTTGCTGATGGATAGTCTGTCCGTCCCACGTATCAATATACCTTGCTGGACGATCAGCTGAAATGACGAGGATAGGGATATTACGATAATAAGCCTCAGCTACAGCTGGTAATAGATTGAGCAAAGCAGAACCCGACGTCACACATACTACGACAGGACTGCAAGTAGACAAAGCTAAGCCTAGTGCAACGAAACCTGCACTACGTTCATCAGTCACGGGATGTAGATTGAATCTACACTCGTTCATATCGTTGATGATGACAGCATTTCTTGAGCCAGGGCAGGCCACAACATGTGTCACACCATGGGCTCTAATTAACGAAACTAATGCATGAATATCTCTTTTGCTCGAATACATAGAATCTGTCTTTATTTTTCTTCTGATACCAGCAGACTCAGGATGGTTTGTAGTTTTCTTTCTGTTTCAGTCCATTCGATATCCTCGTCACTATCTCTTAGCAGCCCGCCACCTGCATAAAGTGTGGCCGTATCTCCTATAGCTTCCATGCAACGGAGCGAGACATAAAAGCGGGTATTGTTATTCAAGTTCAAGGGACCGCTAAAGCCCGTGTAATATCTCCGTGTATAGCCTTCTGCTTGGTTGATACAATCAAGAGCCTCGTGTTTGGGCAATCCGCATACAGCAGGTGTGGGGTGAACAGCACTAATCATTTCACCCAATTTAGTGTTCGCTTTGATTGAGAAAGTAAAATCAGTACGAAGGTGAGCCAAGTCGCCTGCTTTGATGGGATAAGTATGAGATCTTTCGATGTACTCGACATAGGGTAACAGTGTGTCGTATAGATACTCTGCCACAATACTTTGTTCACGCTTGTCTTTTGGACTCCAATAGGCCTTGTTGCCCATCGGAGCACCTGCATCCCATGTCATTGTGCCAGCCAATGCCATTGTTCGCCACAAGGTGCTGGTTACTTTTTCCAAGAGACATTCAGGCGTAGCAACCAACCATATGCCGGATTCGCGAGTGTACCACATTGCGACAAAATTTTGTGGATATCTCATGCATGCCGTTAGGTATAAATCTAAATACTCGGCAGGTGTCATTCCCTCAATTTTGATATTTAATTGACGCGAAAGAACAACTTTCTTCAATGTGCTACCCTTAGCACGTATCTGTCGGTGTGAGTATTCAAACAAGTCCGTATATTTTGTCTTTTGCTGTTTTTCGTCAGATGTATAGGTGTAGCACCTGGGGCTTATGTTGGTGTCGGGCAAATCAAATGTTGCGACCTCTTCTGGCTTAATCATCAGGATAGGAGTTTTGGGGGTCACCTGAAATGGATAAATCAGATAACCGCTTTGCTCCTCTGATAAGTCATTAGGATGTAGTTGCAATGGAGATCCTTGCTGCTTGATGCCAACAATTTCTGTGCGACCAGGTAATTTGTAGAGTGCCCAAGCATATTCGCCAGTAAGTATGTCAAGAGAGATAAAGTCTTTGATAGCTGACATAGTGCGTATGTGATTGATTTAAAAACAGATTATCTTGCTAGGATGTTTGTTAAAGCTATGTAGGTCAAGTACTACATTTTTTTAGCCTCATTCCATATTTCATCCATTTCTGCAAGCGTCATTTCTGTGAGCGGTTTATTCATTTCTTTTGCCTTTGTTTCTAGGTAAGTAAATCGTTTGATAAACTTTTGATTCGTCTTCTCAAGGGCATTGTCGGGGTTGATATGGTAAAGTCGAGAAGCATTGATTAGACTAAATAATACGTCACCGAACTCCTCTTCTGCTTTCTGCTGGTCCATATTTTTCACTTCGTTTTCAAACTCAGTGATTTCTTCTTTCACCTTGCTCCACACTTGCTCACGTTCTTCCCAATCAAAACCTACATGGCGTGCTTTATCTTGGATGCGATATGCCTTGACCAGCGAGGGTAGGGCGTTGGGCACACCAGACAGGACCGTTTTATTACCATCCTTTTCCTTTTGTTTTAGTTGCTCCCATTGGTCAGAAACCTGCTTTTCTGTCTTGATACTAGGCATGGGCTTACTTGACTCTGTATCTGTTGGGGGGAACACATGTGGGTGACGGAATATCAGTTTGTCGCATAACCTGTTGCACACATCGGCTATATCAAAGTCTCCCTTTTCTGCTCCAATTTTTGCATAGAAAGCTACATGCAACAATACATCTCCCAGTTCCTTGCAAATTTCGTTAGCATCGTCTTTCATCAATGCATCGCACAATTCATAGGTTTCTTCTATAGTATTTGGGCGGAGGGATTCATTAGTTTGCTTTTTGTCCCAAGGGCATTTTACGCGCAATTCATCGAGTACGTCAAGCAGACGTTCAAAGGCTTTCAATTGTTGTTCGCGCGTATGTATTTTTACAGTTTGAGTAGACATTATTATATTATTTTACCGATTCTTTTTATTAGTATAAATTGCTTTGCAAAAATAATGAAAATTTATTCATAATCATTATGACGACTAATTATGATATATCAGAAAACACAGCGTCTTTTTTTATTTCGTTTAATCTTTTCCACAGCATGGAGTTTGCAGACAAATTGTATTGTGGGTCAGCCTGCAAAATTTGTTTTGCAGCATTTCTAGCTTTTTCCATAATATTCACATCTTTGATTAGGTGTGCTATCTTAAGATTTATCGGCAATCCACTCTGTTGTGTGCCATCAATATCTCCAGGACCACGCAGGCGCATATCTTCTTCTGCAATAATAAATCCATCTGTGGTTTCTGTCATTACTTGAATTCGACGTTTTGTATTTTCTGAAAGTTTATCTTTGGTCATCAATATGCAATAACTTTTTAGATTACCACGACCTACTCGGCCACGCAATTGATGTAGTTGAGATAAACCAAATCGTTCAGCATTTTCAATGACCATTACAGCAGCATTAGGAACATTAACTCCTACTTCTATAACAGTTGTTGATACAAGAATTTGATAATTGCCGTTCTTGAAGTCATTCATTACCTCATCTTTCTCAGCTGGAAGCATTTTTCCATGTACTTTTCCGATTTTATATTCAGAAAAAACCTCCTGTAGGTTAATGTAACCTTCTTCCAAATTTTTAAGGTCAATCTTCTCACTTTCGGCAATCAGCGGATAGACGAAATAAACTTGAACACCCATAGAGAGCTGGTAGTGTATTCCTTCAAATAATTTTTGACGATCCATTTCATGATAATGAAGTGTGGTGACAGGTTGGCGACCAGGAGGTAGTTCATCAATTATCGAAACATCCAAATCACCATAGACTGTCATCGCCAAAGTACGTGGTATGGGGGTAGCCGTCATCACGAGTATGTGCGGAGGACAAACATTCTTACTCCAAAGCATAGCACGTTGTTTGACCCCAAAACGGTGTTGCTCATCTATAATTGCAATACCGAGATTTTTGAATTCTACTTTAGGTTCTATAAGTGCATGTGTGCCAATCAGAATATTTAGAGTACCACCTTTCAGTTGCGAAAGTATTTCTTTTCTTTTAGCACCCTTTACATTTCCTGTCAGCAGGGCAACATTAATCTCCAACCCTTTAACAAGAGGACTAATCAGTGAATAATGTTGTTCTGCAAGAATTTCAGTTGGAGCCATGATAGTAGTCTGATAACCATTATCTATAGCTATTAAGCATGTAAGTAGTGCTACAATCGTTTTGCCAGAGCCAACATCACCTTGTAAAAGACGATTCATTTGATATGGGCCTCGCATATCAGCACGTATCTCTCTTATCACACGTTTTTGAGCATCTGTTAGTGAAAATGGGAGATAATTATAAAAGAAACTATAGAAATAATCACCTATTCTTTCACATTTTAAACCAATATTTTTTTTGCTATTTGCATTTGCGGTTTTAAGTAATTGCAGCTGTAAAAGAAATAATTCTTCAAACTTCATACGATTTGTGGCCTTGGCTAGAAGTGCAGCCGATGTTGGTCGATGCAATGTCCTAATAGCTAAATCAAGTGACATCAATTCATGCTGTTTCACCAATTGTGATGGCAAAAAATCTTCTAAGGATATATTCCCTATATCAAGAGCCGACGAAATAATATCTTGTAATTGCTTTGAACCTAATGCACTCTTTTTCATTCTATCTGTAGTGTGATAAAGAGCTTGTAGCGTTCCATCTTTCGCATTTACTTTATCTGCATCTTCAATATCTGGATGAGCAATTGAAAAACGACCATTCCACATTACAGGTTTGCCCAAAAGTAGATAGTTTTTGTCATACTTCAACCCCTTTTCTATTGATTTAATTTGGTTGAACCACACCAAATCTATCCAGCCTGTACCATCACTGAATGAGGCACGCAAACGCTTCTTGCGTCCTTCTCCCTCAGTGACAATGTCAAATATTTGTCCTTTTAGTTGTACATAAGGCATATCCTCCATCAATTGGGCTATAGAATGAATTTCGGTGCGATCTATATATCGATATGGGAAATGATACAAAAGATCACCAACGGTGCGAATACCGAGTTCCTTATTAAGTAGTTCGGCACGTATTGGCCCTACACCTTTGATGTATTTCACATCCATATTCAAATCCATACTTAACTGATATAGATATAGTTGTAATAGATTATATAAACCAGCAGATAAATATTATTTGGATCATACCTTAATATTTCTAAGCAATATGAGAATCTACCATCTTATAGTTATAACAAAAACTAAATTCAAATAATAAAAAGTCAAGACCTTTTTTTAACAAGACGTCGCGAAATTTCAAAAAGGTTAGACTTTTTTTGAAAAAGGTTAAGCTTTTTTATGTGGACAAAATCACCTTAAAAAAGAATCATTTGTAACCCATTTCATTTTTAACCTTTTTGACTATGGCGTCACCCAGTATTGCTGATGCTATTTCAAAGGCAAAAGTTGCTGCCGAACCAGGACCATTTGCTGTAATCAAATTTTTATCTCGTATAACAGATTTTTCAACAAAATTCCCTCCTTTCAAGCCCGTCTGACACCCTGGGTAGCATGTATAGTTATGATTTTGGAGTATCCCCCATGCATCGAGTACCATAGGTGCTGCACAGATTGCTGCTAAAAGTTTCCCTTCAGAAAAATGTTGAATAGTACATTTTCGTAGACAGTCAGAGGCTTGCAGATTTTTTACACCTGGCATACCACCAGGGAGTATGATGCATTGAGAACCAGCTATAGCATTCTTGCGTAAAAGTCCATCTACCATAACTGAAATACCATGTGCACCTTGTATTACGCGATTACCTGTTACACTTAGGGTTTGGACTTCGATACCGCAACGGCGTAATATATCTATTGTGGTAATGGCTTCAATTTCCTCAAATCCAGTTGCCAATAATACATGAACCATTTTGTAAATATAAATTTATTGAGGTTATTATTCTAAGCATTTCAAGTATTCTTCAATAGTATTTTTCATACCTAAATACAATGCATCACAGACAAGAGCATGACCAATACTTACTTCATCCAACCAAGGTATTTGTTGATGGAAATAGGCTAAGTTTTCCAGACTAAGATCATGTCCTGCATTTAAGCCAAGGCCATATGACTTAGCACATTTTGCAGCTTCAATATATGGTTTTATCGCTTCCTCGCGATCTATATTATATTGATGTGCATATGCAGCTGTATATAATTCGACTCTATCTGCACCAACATTGGCAGCTCCTTTTATCATTTCAGGGGATGGGTCGACAAAGACAGATGTGCGAATGCCTGCTGCTTTGAATCTTGCTATCACTTCTTGTAGGAACTCACTATGCATAATTGTATCCCAGCCATGATCAGAGGTCAGTTGTCCAGGGAGATCTGGTACTAATGTGACTTGTGCAGGTACTACTTGTAATACCAAATCAATAAAATCTGAAGACGGATATCCCTCAATATTAAACTCGGTGGTGATGTTCTTACGAAGTTCATACACATCTTGTCGCTTTATATGCCTCTCGTCAGGTCGAGGATGTACTGTGATACCTTGACCACCATACTCCTCAATATTCATGGCCATTTTAATCAAATCTGGCACATTTCCTCCTCGAGAATTGCGTAATGTCGCTATTTTGTTAACGTTAACACTTAATTTTGTCATACTTCATATGGTAAATAGAAATCTTGCGCCTTACGAACACTTGCGTATATACATGTGTATTTTTTAATGCTGCAAAATATCATTTTATGTAATATTTCCTTTGTCTATCAAATCCTCTGTGTTAATTTTGCACATAATAATATTGGCAAAAGTACAAAAAAATGCCGAATAAACTAAAAAAGTAAGTAATTAAAGAAAACTGAGATTATACTTAGTGTATTTCTGCACAAAGTTAAATATAAATTTCAGGTTCAAAAATTAGTACCATGTCAAAGTCGACAATTTTGAATGTAGCTATTTTTACAAGCATCAAAGCAGAACATCTGTATGATTATGCCATACAAGTAATGCAATGTTTATTGCGTGCTGGAATAAAAATCATTATCACAGATGACCAGTGTGACTTAATAGAAAAAAGAGAGCTAAGCGGATTTGATGTAGAAATTGTAGCACCACAGGATTTGTGTGCAGACCTTGCCATTTCTATTGGTGGAGATGGTACATTCCTTAATGCTGCTGCACGTATAGGCAGTAAATGCATACCAATACTTGGCATCAATGCTGGTAGATTGGGATTTTTAGCAGATATTTCACCAGAAAAGCTATGTTCTGCCATTAATGCTGTGATTAAAAGGGAATATGACATAGAGTATCGGTCGGTTATTGAAGCAAAAGTTTGTGGAGCAGATTTGGATATTGTACCATTTGCCTTAAATGAAGTTGCTGTATTGAAACATGACAATTCATCGATGATTGAAATCGAAACTTATGTAAATGGACACCTGCTCAACAACTATCAAGCGGATGGGTTGATTGTTGCTACTCCTACGGGATCAACAGGATATTCGCTCAGCGTCGGTGGTCCTATTATTGAGCCCAAATCAAAATCATTTGTCATCTCTCCTGTAGCATCGCATAGCCTTACTACTCGACCAGTAATATTATGTGATGATGCAGAAATAGAATTGAGTGTAAAGAGTAGAAGCAAGAATTTCATGATTTCGGTGGATGGACGCAGTCAAAGTTTACATGATACTACAACCATTAAATTATGTCGAGCGAAATATAGTGTTAAAGTGATTAAAATGCGTGATACTCACTTCTACGACACCTTAAGAAATAAGATGATGTGGGGGGCTGATAAGAGATTATAGTAGCGAATTGGATTAAAATAATGAGTAAAACTGAAAAAATAAAAAGCCTACCCACTATCTTAAAATGGTTGTGGCAGATGTCGACAGGCTATCGCACACAAAGTTGGTTGAATATCTTGGTTGGTGTTGTGATAGTTGCAAGCGACCTTGCATTGGTATGGTGTACAAAATTGACGATTGATGTGGCGACTGGAGATAATACGTCTTTCACATTGACACAATCAATCGCCTTTATGGGAGGAATCATCCTGTTACAACTAATTTTAGGGATAGCATCAAGATGGATTAGAGCATTACTTGGTGCTAAAGCTCAAAATAGTATGCAACGATCTATGTTTTCACACTTATTACAAGTTAGCTGGAGTGAAATGCGCAGATACCATACTGCTGACTTAGTGAATAGATTAGAGCGTGATGTGAGAGATGTAATGTCGTTTGTTACTGAAAATGTACCTACTTTTATTACTGTTTCATTGCAATTTTTAGGTGCATTTATCTTCTTGTTTTATATGGATAGGACATTAGCTTGTATTGTAGTTATACTATTACCCCTATTCCTGTTAACAAGTAGGCTTTATGTCGCACGAATGCGAAAGATTTCGCACAAAATCAGAGGAAGTGAAAGTAAGATACAATCAGTCATTCAGGAAACTTTACAACATTCACTTATTATCAAATCTTTGGGGCGCGTAGCAAGGATGAATGAAAAATTAGACGAGACCCAAAGTGATTTTCGCAAACATATCGTGCACAAGACAAAATATGCTACAATTTCGTCTGGCATATTAAATCTAGGTTTTGCTACTGGATATATTGTAACCTTCGGCTGGGGTGTCACTTGTTTATATAACGGCAGTATTACTTATGGTTCACTTATTGCGTTTGTGCAGTTAGTTGGTCAAATTCAATCCCCCGTGCGTACTTTGACACGTTTTGTACCTCTATTTATTAATACATTCACAGCGACAGAACGCCTAATTGAATTAGAATCTTTGACAAAAGAAAAGCTAGGAGAGTCCGTTCGTCTAGAAGCACCATTGGGAATATGTATTTCAAACTTAACATATCAGTATGAGGGAGGGAAACGTCGAATACTTGACAATTTTAGTTGCCATTTTACTCCAGGTAGTGTAAATGCAATAGTAGGTGAAACAGGATCTGGCAAAACCACATTGATTCGTCATCTACTCGCGTTGTTACCCTCTGCCCATGGTCAAGTTGAAATATATGATAGACATCACAGAATTACAACTTCACCACAGACACGAGAGTTATTCTCTTATGTACCTCAGGGTAACACACTGCTAAGCGGAACAATTCGCGAAAACCTTTATTTAGGAAATCCGAATGCAACTGAAGCAGATCTGCGAGAAGCATTATATGTTGCTGCTGCTGATTTTGTTGACGAATTACCTGATGGTGTTGATACTATGTGTGGTGAGTTGGGATTTGGATTATCGGAAGGGCAAGCACAACGCATTGCAATAGCAAGAGCATTACTGAAAGACAGTCCAATTCTATTGTTGGATGAGGTAACTTCATCTCTTGATGATGAGACTGAACAAGTTGTACTGCGTCGTATTATTAATAAATTTCCCAAAAAGACTTTGATATTCATCACGCATCGCTCGGAAGTATTAAAGCATTGCGACCAAGTGATTAAAATGTTTAGAACCCAATAAGTAAACTATCCTCTGATGGAAAATGACGAAAATATAAAATTATATTGTTTTGGTAGTGGCAGTAGTGGTAACTGCTATTACCTTAAAAAAGGGAAAAGTGGTATTATCATTGATATTGGAATTAGCCACAGAAAATTGAAGAAATTTTTTAGTGACTATGGTCTCGCTATGGCTGACATTAGAGGAATTCTAGTCAGTCATTCTCATACCGACCATGTTAGAGCAGTGGGAGCTTTTTCATCTGCAATGCGTATTCCCGTTTATACAACTCAGCAAGTGCATGAAGGGATGGAAAGAAACTTTTTGATGACAAAGAAAATTCTAAAAGATGACAAAATAATAGTAAACTACCATTCAAAATTCCAAATCGGCGATACTGGAATCATTGCTTTCCCTGTGCCTCATGACAGCAATGGCAATAATGGGTATCTACTCAAGTTTGGTGATGAAACATTGTGTTTCTTAACAGATGTTGGCGCAGTCACTCAAGAGATAATTCAATATGTAAGTCAAGCTGAATATCTCATTTTAGAGGCAAACTATGACAGAGAAATGCTGCAAAATGGTCCTTATTCTGATTTTTTGAAAAGAAGAATTCAGAGTGGTAGCGGACATCTTTGTAACGAACTTGCGGGGCAACTGATTGCCAAACATTCTTCATCAAAAATTCGAAAAATTTGGTTTTGCCATCTAAGTGAAGAAAATAATCATCCTGATCTTGTAGTAAAAACCATAAAAGAGATAATAGCTAATTCAGGAAGAAAAGAACTCATTGAAGTTCCCTTAATTCCTTTGAAACGAACGACTCCACAATGTTTTGAGCTGTAGATAATACATAGATTATTATAGAACTAAAATTTGTTTATAACGATATAAATTATGCAAATTAGAGAGATAGAGCTTTTAGCACCTGCAAGAGACATGAATATTGGTATGCAAGCTATATTACATGGTGCTGATGCTGTTTATATTGGCGGTCCACAATTTGGTGCGCGTTCAGCTGTTGGCAATTCTATTGAAGAAATTGCACAACTTTGTCAATTTGCACATATTTATAATGCTAAAGTCTATGTAACACTCAACACGATTTTGTATGATAACGAAATAGAGAATGCAGAGAAATTGATATATCATTTGTATGAAGTTGGAGTAGATGCCTTGATTACTCAAGACTTGGCCCTAATGCGAATGAATCTCCCCCCAATAGCATTACATGCTTCTACACAGATGGATAATCGTACGATAGAAGATGTGAATCATCGTAAATGCGAAGGATTTACACGTGTTGTTTTAGCAAGAGAATTACCTTTATCTCAGATACAGTCAATAGCCAAAGATAGTCCTTTGGATATTGAGGCCTTTGTACATGGGGCTTTGTGCGTCTCCTATAGTGGTAAGTGCTATGCTTCTCAATATTGCTTTGGTCGTTCTGCTAATCGTGGTGAATGTGCTCAATTTTGCCGTTTAGGTTTTGACCTCGTTGATGAAAAAGGCGAAATATTACAGCATGATAAGCATCTACTTTCATTAAAAGATATGAAGCGTATTGAACATTTAGAAGCAATGATGGATGCAGGCGTAATGTCTTTTAAAATAGAAGGCAGATTAAAGGATGAAAAATATGTAAAAAATGTAACGTCTGCTTATAGTCAAGCATTAAATGAAATCATTTCACGCAGACCAAATGAATATAAAAGAGCATCTATAGGTTCTTCTATATATAATTTTAAGCCAAATCTCTTTCGTACTTTTAATAGAGGCTATACGCCTTATTTCCTAAACAACGACAAGGATATAATATATCAGCCATATAGTCCAAAATCATTTGGAGAATATATAGGGATAGTTGAAAACATACAAAAAAATAAGGTCAAAATCTCATATACTAATGATCTGTCGTCACCACTAAGAGCTGGTGATGGCCTTTGTTTTATCTCAACAACTACAGACAAATTAGAAGGGATCAGAGTCAGTAGCATAGAGAATGGGTGGGTGATATTTAATAATTACCAAAATCCACTAAAAGTAGGCATAAAAGTGTGGAGAAATTTCGATATTGATTTCGACAGACAACTGAGCAAACCTACGGCTAAACGCCATATACCAATTCAGATAGAAATGACTGAAACAAATAGGGGATTCCTATTCACAGCAATTGCTTATGATGATATAAAAGTAGAATATGAACTTTGTATTGAAAAAGTTCTAGCGAAAACTTCCAGTTTGGACAACATACGCAAACAGCTAAGCAAATTAGGTAACACACCATTTGTTGCCTCAACAATTGTTACAAATATTGACTCAGATTATTTTATTCCAACTTCAATACTTAACGAATGTAGACGTAATCTAATTGATAAACTACTAACGTTCGTTATAAAAAATCATAGGCGTGAATCTCCAAACAAACAAACCCTAGATACTGATAGAGTGGGGCGGTATACTACAAGTGAAGATAATGTAAGTAATAAATTGTCTGAATCTTATCTTCAGGAAAATGGTACGATTATTGCAGACAGAGCATTTGAACTTGATTCTAGTACCTCTGATGTACTTATGACCTGCAAACACTGCATATTGAGACATACACAAAGATGTCGAAAAGCAATGCCACATAGTTACCAACAATTATATCTCTGCTTACCCGATGGGAAGAGATTTCCAATAAAGTTTAATTGCAAAAAATGTGAAATGCAAGTACTTAAACCGATGAATTATAATAAATAATATATGAAATAGAAATGAATTCAAATATAATAAATATATATCTATCAAATATCATAAGACCTCAACTGATGCTCTTTTAATATTAATAAGTAGTCTGTGAACATTTCATTTTTCTTTCTAACATAGGAAATAAAATCTTTCATATGATCAATAAAAACTTTTTCAAAAGACATTGTATGTCAGCTTATGGCATTATGATGCTTTTAATACTATCACTAGCACTTTTTGTGTCTTGTGACTATCGTATGGAGAGTCATGATGATAGTTGGAATTTGGGAAACAAAGTGGGCATTGATTCCCTCGAATTTCAAAAGGAACATCATTATTGGAAGAATGATATATTTTATGTCCACACACCATTTCAAATAATTAGAAGGAATAATCTAATGATTGATGATGTGCCATTAGCTGATTCCACAATTATAGACAAAGATAGAGAAATAGCAATTGTAGATATTGTTATCAAAAGAGATTCACTTAGCAGCAAAGTATGGAATAAAGTCATTTCTAGTGAAGGTGAAAAAGGATGGGTGGCAGAGAATGAATTGTTAACAAAAATAATCCCCAATAATTACGTATCAAAATTTATTTTCTACTTTAGCGAATTGAGTACACTTGTCTATATACTAATTGGTATAATTGCTCTGACACTATTCTTGATTCATCGTTACAAGAAAAGACCTTTGCGTTTCCCTCACTACAACGACATTGAAACATTTTATCCAACACTATTATGCTTAATCATCTCTATTGATGCCACAATTTATGGCACAATACAAAAATTTGCACCACAAACTTGGATTGAATATTATTTCAATCCAACACTCAACCCTTTCTCTACAGAATTACCATTGATACTCATTGCTTTTATTGTTGGTTTATGGTTATTGATTATTAGTTTTATTGCTGTTATTGAAGATTTGATACATCAATTTAATAATGTAGCCGATTATTTAGCCTACCTATCTACACTCATCCTACTTTGTACATTCCTGTATATAATTTTCTCACTCTCCGTTCAAATTTATATTGGCTATTTCATTCTTGCCTGCTACATCTTCTTTTCCTTCTACCGACACTACCATAGTGCCACACCACACTATACATGTGGAAAATGTGGAGCCTTTATTGCAAAAAATGGAGTTTGTCACGAATGCGGAAGTGTGAATGAACTAAAGTGATGATGGAGAAACTAATGAACTATTAGTTTGAGAAAATACGATTATGATAGTTTAAGCCATTTGTTCTGCTATTTTTTTGTAATTTTGCCTCATTATGAAAAGAAGTCTTTACGGATTACTATTATTAATATATTTTCACTCTGCGTTTATTGTACAATTAAATGCGCAACGTATCAGTGATGATATGGAGTCGCACGACCGTTGGGGACAATTCAATGATAGTGTGCAGACCACGGATGTTCCTGTCGGTTTGAAGGTATGGACGATTGATAAACGCTTTGCTCGTGTCACCCCAGCCGTACCAGATACAGTGCATCATTTGTTTCAAAACGACAATCTGACTGATGGTCTTTCGGGTGAATACAACTATCTGGGCAACCTTGGGTCTCCTCGCATCAATCGATTGGCTATTGAGCGCAACTTCTCGCAAACAGATGCGCCATTCCTTTTTGCTGCTCCCTACGACTTCTTCCTTCTCGACACGGACGAATTGCAGTTCACCAACACCAAGTCTCCGATAGCGAATATCACCTATCACACTTGTGGTAACAAGCAAAATGGTGAAGACCGCATACGTGCCAAATTTGCAACCAATGTTGGTAAGAAATTTGGTATGGGGTTTGTGCTCGACTATTCACTGGGTAGAGGTTACTATACGACTCAGACCACATCGCAGTTTGATGGTACCATTTTTGCCTCGTATCGTGGCGACAGATATAATCTGCATACACATTATACAGGCGAACATTTGAAAACGGCTGAGAATGGTGGTATCGAAGATGATTCCTACGTCACAAAACCTGAACTCTTTACGCAAAAATATGGTACGGCAGATATACCCACAGTGCTCAGCAAGGCGTGGAATAAGCTCTACATCAACACACTCTACCTATCGCATCATTATAATCTTGGTAAGTTGAAAAGACAACGTAAGGGCGAGATGGCAGACTCGGTAGTAGTAGATATGGATAGTATCAGTGTGTCGAGCGAAGGAGCGGTTGTAACCCTGAAAAAGGGTAATTTCATCCCTGTAGCATGTTTTATTCATACCTTGCAATTTGATTACAACAAGCGCCAGTTCCTTTCCAATGCCCATCACAATGCCAATAGCACAGACTACTTTGCAGATTTCTACTTGCCCGGTGATTCAGCTTCCGACCGCACACATTATATCGATGTGGCCAATACTTTGGGCTTCGAACTGTGCGAAGGTTTTAATCCATGGATGAAGGCGGGGCTCACGTTCTTTGCAAAGCATCATTTTCAGAAGTATAAATTCATCAATCTTCACCATCCCACGCAATCGTATGTGGAGAATTATCTGAACCTTGGCGCTGAAATTTCAAAACGTCTAGGCGATTTATTTCACTTCAATGCCCTGGGAGAATATAGACTTTCGGGCAAGAAATGGAGTGAATTTAATGCAGAAGGCAATGTGGCTGTGCATATCCCTACAAAGCGCGACACGATACATCTGTTGGCTTCGGCGCGAGTGCAAAACGAGATACCCAATTTCTATTTGCGTCACTATCATGCACGCAATGCCTGGTGGGATAATACAGAACTGAAAAATCAATTTTCAGCTCATGCTAATTTCAAATTCCAATACAAAGGGACATCGGTGGGAGCTACATATCATACGTTGCAAAACTATACCTACCTGGCGGAACGTGCTGTGAAGACTAGCAATAGCAACCCCACGACGACCCTGCATGGTGCCAGTGTAATGCAAGCCGACAAGAATATCAGCCTGCTGGGTGTGCAATTGAAACAACACCTGCGCTTTGGTATATTCAATTGGGATATTGAGGGTACGGCGCAGTATTCCACAGACGCCGAAGCTCTGCCTGTGCCCATCTTTTCGGGTTATACTAATATGTATCTGAAGTTTAAGATAGCAAAGGTATTGAGCACCGAATTTGGTGCTGATATGCGCTATTTCACGGCTTATTATGCACCAACCTACTCGCCCATTATGGGACAATATGCCGTGCAATCGCAAGACAATCTGCAAAAAGTGGGCAATTACCCTCTGGTCAATGTCTATGCTAATTTCCACTTGAAGAAGGCTCGTTTCTACGTGATTTGCTCACATGTGAATCACAAACTAGGTGTGGGTCGCCCCTTCTATGTGCCCCATTATCCGCTGAACAGAATGGTTTTCCGCTTTGGTATTTCGTGGAATTTTAATAACTAATCCATTCGGTTTAGACCCCAATGTCGCTAGTTGAACTTTGCGACGTCTCGTTGAAAAAAGGTCTAATGTTTTTTAAATTTTGCGACGTCTCGTTTTAAAAAGTATTGAACTTTTTTCAAACACAATTAAGAGCATAAAAAAGCCTAAACTTCTGTCGAGGTTTAGGCTTCTATTTTAATGTATTTGGGATTAGTCCTTGATGATTTCAAGTTCCACAAAAACCTTTTTGAGTGCTGCAACTGCGCGGTCCACTTGCTCATGTGTATGAGTAGCCATCAGTGCTACGCGTACCAAAGTATCTTGGGGCGCACAAGCTGGAGGTATTACGGGGTTGATAAATACACCTTCTTCAAAAGCTCTAGCTGTAGCAATGAAAGTCTTGTCTGGGTCACGAACATAAAGTGGAATAATGGGTGATTCAGTTTCTCCTATTTCAAAACCTGCTTCACGGAATTTTTTCAGTGCATAATTTGTTACATCCCACAAGGCTTCGATGCGTTCGGGCTCTTCTTGGAGAATATGCAATGCTTCGAGTGCACATGCAGTAGCTGCAGGGGTATTTGAAGCACTGAATATATATGTACGGGCATTATGACGGAGCCAGTTGGTAATGCTGAAATCTGCGGCAATAAAACCTCCGATAGAAGCCATTGACTTGCTGAAAGTACCCATAATGAGGTCGACTTCATCAGTCAAACCAAAGTGGTCACAAACTCCTCGACCATTTTTACCAAATACACCCAAACCATGAGCTTCATCTACCATAATCGTAGCATTGTACTTGTGCTTGAGTTCTACGATTTTGGGAAGGTCGGGCAAATCACCTTCCATTGAGAATACACCGTCGACAATAATTAATTTGACTGATTCTGGCTTACACTTTTGCAATTGTGCTTCTAGGTCTGCCATATCATTGTGCTTGTATTTCAAGCATGTAGCCATCGAAAGTCTACGTCCATCAACAATAGATGCATGGTCGCGGTCGTCACAAATGATATAGTCCTGACGACCTACAAGTGATGGGATGACACCCGAATTGACTGTGAAACCAGTTGAGAAGCAAAGGGCTTCATCCTTACCTACGAATTCAGCCAATTCTTTCTCCAATTGCACATGCAAGTCTAACGTACCATTCAGGAAACGTGAACCTGCACAACCTGAACCATACTTTTGCATAGCCTCGATACCAGCTTGAATCACTCGGGGGTGACCAGTCAAACCTGTATAGGCATTTGAACCAAACATAAGGACGTTTTTACGACCCATTTCTACTTCAGTACCTTGCATACCTTCGATTTCACGGAAGTAAGGGTAAAGGCCTAGTTCCTTATACTTTTGTGGCAAGGTGTATCTTGATAATTTATCTTGGAGTAATCCCATAGATTTTTATTTATTTTGTGTTCTATATGTATATTTTCACAATTTGCGCACGCAAAGTTACTGCATTTTTTTTATTACACCAACCACTAATACTCATTTATAAACAAAATGCGTACTATAAAAAGTTTTTTGGGGGAAATTAATGTTTCTTCAGCGTTTGAATATCTAATTTTGAGATGTATAATCGAAAAATATTGTAATTTTGCAAATAGAAGACCAATACATTGAGAGCAGAAAGAAATGAAGAAGAAAATCCTGTTCATAGTCAATCCAATTTCAGGCACAAACAATAAGAAAAATATAGTAAGTGCTATAGACAAATACCTGGACAAGGAGAAATTTGACCATAGCGTTGTCTACACAGAATATGCTGGACATGCCACTGAATTAGCACTCGAAGCTGCAGAATCGGGTGTGGATATCATTGTGGCTGTGGGTGGGGATGGTACGATTAATGAAGTGGCCCGTTCTGTAGTGCAAACCTCTGCAGCACTGGGTATTATCCCTTGTGGCTCTGGCAATGGATTAGCTCGTCATTTGCAAATTCCACTCAATGTGAAGCGTAATATCGACATCATCAATACCTGCAATATCAGCAATTTGGATTATGGTAAAATAAACGACAAACCCTTCTTTTGCACTTGTGGTGTAGGTTTTGATGCTTTTGTAAGCAAGAAGTTTGCTGAAGGTGGTAAGCGCGGATTTTTATCCTATGTGGAAAATACTTTGCGAGAGGGAGTGCGCTATAAATCAGAGAAGTATACCATAGAATTCGACGATCATTCTGAAAAACTTGAAGCTTTCCTCATAGCATGTGCCAATGCTTCGCAATATGGTAATAATGCGTATATTGCTCCTTTGGCCTCGATGGAAGATGGGTTGATGGACGTGATTATCATGGAGCCTTTCTATACGATTGAATCTGCCCTTGTGCTAATGCAGATGTTTACCAAGTCATTACACAAGAATCCTCATGTCAAGGTAATGAAGTCTTCTAAAATAAAGATTACTCGCCCTACTGATGGAGCTGTCCATTGTGATGGCGACCCTTTTGTGATGGGTAAGGAAATTACAGTCGAGCTAATCAAGGGTAAATTCCGTGTAGTAACTCCATTGGTAGAAGAATTGTCAATCAGGGAGGAAGGTCGTAAGGCCTTGAAGAATTTAGCGGATATCTGCCTTGAAATCCTTGATGTGAAGCATAAGAAATAATGCCGTATAGGTCAGAAATAATGGCTTTTTCATATCCAAATATTCCTTTGCTTTAGCTTGAACAGTGCTTTTTGCAGTTCAAATCATCCCTTGCTTTAATTTGAATACTATTTACTTACGCACAAATAATATATAAGTCCCACAGATAGTGTCAGCGGGACTTATTTTTACTTGTATGATGATTATGCGTAACTGCCTTTTTAGTTGTTCAAATGCTTTTCAAGGTGAGTCTCTGCGTATTCACGTGTTACTTTGAATTGCTTCTTGCGTGATGAAGGTATTTCGTACATTGCTTCCATCATGATGCTTTCTGTGATAGAGCGAAGTCCTCGTGCGCCGAGCTTATATTCATTGGCTTTGTCTACGATAAAATCTAATGCATCTTCTTCAAAATGCAATTCTACCCCATCCATTGCAAAGAGTTTCTCGTACTGTTTGACAATGGCATTCTTGGGTTGTGTGAGGATATTCTTCAATGCCTCGCGGTCCAAGGGTAAGAGGTAGGTCAAAGCTGGTAGACGACCGATGATTTCGGGTATTAGACCGAAAGATTTGAGGTCCTGAGGCTTGATGTATTGCATCAAATCTGTGGGATCAATCTTTTGCAAGTTTTGCACTGAATCGAAGCCTACGACGTGGGTATTTAGGCGCTGAGCAATCTTCTTTTCAATACCATCGAATGCACCTCCACAGATGAAGAGGATATCTTTGGTATTGACCTGGATATAGTCTTGGTCTGGATGCTTTCGTCCACCCTTGGGGGGTACATTGACTATGCTACCTTCGAGCAGTTTCAACATACCTTGCTGTACACCTTCGCCACTGACATCTCTTGTGATAGAGGGGTTATCACTTTTACGTGCTATTTTATCTATTTCGTCGATAAATACTATACCTCTCTCGGCTGCTTTGACATCATATTCTGCCACTTGAAGTAAGCGTGAAAGGATACTTTCTACGTCCTCACCCACATAACCTGCTTCTGTGAATACAGTAGCATCGACGATAGTGAAGGGGACTTTCAATAGCTTTGCAATAGTTCGTGCCAAGAGGGTCTTGCCTGTACCTGTCGACCCTACCATGATGATATTGGACTTTTCGATTTCTACATCATCAGTCTCACCTTTGGCTTGTCCCAAGCGCTTATAGTGGTTGTAAACAGCTACTGCAAGATGACGCTTAGCTGCCTCCTGACCAATAATATACTGGTCCAGGTATTCCTTAATATCCTTGGGCTTAGGTATATTATTTAGGTCAAGGTTTTCGTTATTCTTGGCTGCAGTTCGTTTGCTGTATTGAAAGGCTTCTTCGACCACTCTACCAGCTTCTCGGGCACAATCGGTACAGATATGACCCTCGAGTCCAGCTATAAGGAGGGCTACTTCATCCTCGCTTCTACCGCAAAAACTACATCTATTCTTGTTTTTATTCTTCATTAGTCTTCTTGCGTAATACTTTATCTATCATACCATAAGCCTGAGCTTCGTCGGCTGTCATCCAATAGTCGCGGTCAGAATCTGCCCATACTTTGTCAAAATCGGTGTGTGAGTGATCGGCGATGATAGTGTAAAGTTCTTTCTTTAACTTTTGAATTTCGCGTGCAGTAATCTCAATATCAGAGGCTTGCCCTTGTACTCCACCCAGGGGTTGATGTATCATCACTCGGCTATGTGGCAATGCCGAACGCTTACCTTCCTGACCTGCTACCAAGAGAACTGCTGCCATTGAAGCTGCCATACCTGTACAGATAGTAGCTACATCGCAGTTGATGAATTGCATGGTATCGTAGATACCCATACCTGCATATACTGAACCTCCAGGAGAGTTGATGTAAATAGAAATATCCTTGCCTGGGTCGCAAGAGTCAAGGTAGAGTAATTGGGCTTGAAGGGTGTTGGCAGTATAATCATCGATGGGTGTACCAAGGAAGATAATGCGGTCCATCATCAAGCGTGAGAACACATCCATTTGTGTGACATTGAGTTGTCTTTCTTCGAGGATATAGGGGTTGAGGTATTGACTCTGAGCTTTAAGGACGTCATCCAATACCATGCTGTTGATGCCATGATTGGCTGTAGCAAATTTCTTGAAATCTTTGAGCATTTTGAATAGTATTTTGTAGAATAATACTTTAGCTTAAATTAGTTGAAAAGAGCGAAGGTGTAAATATTCACTCCCCTCGCTCCTTGATTATATTAATGCTTTAATGATGCGGAATTTGCAGTCATTATGCCTTTTCAAACATTTTGTTGAATTCTTCTACTGTCACTGACTTGTGTTCCAAAGTCACAACATTCTTGAGTGCAGCAGTAAGTTTTTCGTCAATGCAACGTTCTACGAGGCCTTGTACTTGCTCCTTCTTCTTAAGCATTTCAGAAGCATATTGTTCCAAGTATTCATCGGGGATATTAGCCATACCATATTGAGCGAATTGGAAGCGAGTAGCTTGGATAGCTGTCTTCTTCACATCTTCATCGTTCACCTTGATATCATTAGCCTTCACCAATTGTTCCTTAATCAAGTGCCACTTCAATTCTACGATGCTCTTGTCATAGTTTTCGTTGACGAAGTCTTCGCCCTTGTCAGCATTATTAGCCAACATGATTTTCTTCAACATTTCGTCGGGGAATTCCAATTGACCTACCTTTTCTTCGAGGTATGCACGTACATCGAGCAAGAACTTGTAGTCACTGTCAGCTACGAATTGGTTTTGGAGGTTTTCCTTCACCTTGTTCTTAAATTCTTCTTCGCTCTTCACAGCACCTTCGCCATATACTTGGTCGAAGAATTCTTGGTTGAGTTCTGCAGCTACGAAGTGGCTGATTTCATTTACTTGGAATGAGAAATTGCCTTGGTATTGTGCAGTTTCTTCCTTCTTAATCTTGAGGAGAGCAGCCAATTCAGCGTCGCTACCTTCATAAGCCTTAGCAGGGCAGAAAGTGATCACATCGTTAGTCTTAGCAGTTGCGAAGAGAGCCTTTTGTTCTTCGTTCTTGAAGTAAGCTGGCATCAAAGAAGCCATTTCTACTTGCAAGCCACCTTCCTTAGGCATACCAGTTTCGTCGAGTTCTGCAAGCACACCACGTACAATATCGCGATCTGAGTAAGTCTCTACATTTTCAGTATGACCTCCACGTTGTGCCAATTGCTTCACTTGTTCTTCCACTTGTTCTTCAGACACTTGGATGTCATAGTAAGCCACCTTGTCAGCAGCTGTGCATTCTACGGTGAATTCAGGAGCCAAAGCTACGTCGAAGATGAATTCGAAGTCATCTTGAGTTTCGATATCTTGAGCCACTTGCTTTTCAGAAGCCATAGGTTCGCCGAGCATATTGACGTTGTTTTCACGGATGTAGTTCATGAGAGATTCACCCAAGAGCTTGTTTACTTCGTCAGCTTTTGCTTGTGCACCATACATCTTCTTGACCATACCCATGGGCACCTTACCAGGGCGGAAACCAGGCATTTGTGCCTTTTGGCAGAAGTTTTTGAGTGTCTTCTTTACGTTTTCTTCATAGTCTGCCTTTACGAGGCTTACTGTGATTTCAGCCTGTACATTGCCTACCTTTTGTAATGAAATATTCATCTTTTTGTGTTTTTTTGAGCAGAGTGAGCAGTTCATTTTGTACTGCCCCGACTCTCTATTTATTAATATTGTTTATTTCAGTAAATGTTGCATTGCGAGGGGCTAGAGCTATCTACCCACTGCTTGTATCGCAAATTGGCATGCAAATTTAGCAAATTTCTTTCAGACTATCAAGTGCTTTAGATTATTTTTTAATGACGTGGGAGTTAAAGTCAATTGAGACTTTACCCCCTCAAGACATTCATTTCCTAAACTTATAGCAAATTCCACTCTAATCGTTCAATGTTATTGATATACACCCAAGCCAATGACTCCCATCTTAATTGTTTAAAGTTCCCTTTCCAAAAAAGTTAGAGAAATTAAACATTATCGAATTTATTTAGGAAAAGCCTGAGATAATATTGAAGAGTAGAATAATTGCATACGGCTTATACAGAGCATACATTATTATAAATAAACAAACTATGAGGTATAATTTTCTTCATAGTCGGATTATATTATTGTTATAATTAATACTTATAACTCCTCCGAATAAATCGCTGGTGCTAGGGGGCGGCTGTTGTAGCCAGAGGCCATAGACTGACCATAAGCACCTGCAGAATGGATGGCTAATAAGTCGCCTCGTTTAGTAAATGGAAATTGCTCCGCTATAGCAAAGATATCACTACTTTCACAGATAGGTCCAACGATATCGTATATTTCTCTCTTGGGGTTATCGGGAGCTGTTAGATGGGTGATATGATGACGTGCACCATACATGGCAGGGCGTATCAAGTCGTTCATACCAGCATCGAGAATAATAAATTTCTTTGCCTCGCCCTCTTTGACATAAAGTACACGTGAAATAAGGTGGCCACATTGACAAATAATAGACCGACCCAACTCGAAATGGATTTCTATCTCTTGCGGTAGACGTAGATTAGAATAGAATGTATGAAAATAGTTTGCAAAATCGGGTAGGGGGTGCTCTAAAGGATGACGATAATCAACACCAAGCCCTCCGCCTACGTTTATGCTTTTCAGTACCCCCACTTCGTCTTTTAGCTGATCCACAATCGTATTGATGCGATCGCATAATGTTTGGAATACATGCATGTGTTCTATTTGAGAACCGATATGAAAATGCAGACCGACCAAATCGATAGCACTTAATCGTTGTGCTTCTGTTACAGCTTTAGATAGATGTGCCAGTGAGATACCAAATTTATTTTCGCTCAGTCCAGTGGTGATTTTTTCGTGTGTATGTGCGTCTACGTCTGGGTTTACGCGAAAAGCTACACATGCCCTTTTGTTCATAGTTAGGGCGATTTCGTTGATAACATGAAGTTCTGCCAGACTTTCAACATTAAAACAGCCGATTTCGTTCTCTAGGGCCAAGGCAATTTCTCTATCAGATTTTCCCACACCCGCATATACAATTTTACTAGCAGGTATTCCTGCATGAATAGCAGCAATAATTTCGCCGCCACTGACACAGTCTGCTCCAAGACCATAGCTGGCTATGAGCGACAGAAGTCTTGGGTCATGATTAGCTTTAATAGCATAATGTACATGATAGTTGGGATATTTCCTTGATTCTGCGACTACAGCATTCAAAGTATTGCGAAGGAGTGCAATATCATAATAATAGAATGGTGTGTGTAGTGATTGAAATTTATCAACAGGAAACATTTACGTAGCGTTTTTGTGTTTTAAAAAAGTGGGAAAGTTTTCATTTTACCTCCCCAATATAATATTTAATTGAAGAGGTGCTGG
>JAGKTZ010000087.1 GCA_021153165.1 Prevotellaceae bacterium | reverse complement strand
TTTTTCTTTTGTTCAATACCCTTTTTTTACTCAATCAATGCATATTTTTTGCATAATTTACTGAATTTGCCAGTTTATGCAAGAAATATGCGCATATCGTTGCATATTCTATTTGTCTGTGCTTGAGCTGTAGCAAAATATTTTTTTCTTTGTTGAAAATATGCGATTCTCGCCCTAGAAAGTTAAGGTGAATTTTGAGATAAAAGGTGTGAAAATTCATAATTGTTTCACCTCCGTGGATCGATATGAGATGAAGGCTTGTTTGTGTGAATATTTGTCCTTGTCATGACAAAAGAAAAGCGTGCCCAAACCATCAGTTTTGACACGCTTTCGCCATGTGTTGTTCAGTATATTCAGTCTATTATTCCTCGCCCCACATTTCCTTTAGCTTTTGTTGCATCTGAAAGATGTGATGTATTTGGCCGCCATAAGTAGAATTCTCACGATGTAGTTCTACGATATCAATATAGTAACTGGCCGTAGTAGGAAAATCTACGAAGAAGGTGGATTCGTTCATTTGTAGGGTGGGAGGCAAGCGATGCATATTCTGTTTGAACCATTCGCATACCTCGTCCAGTTCTTCCGGGGTGTATAGCTTCTTATAGGGTACCATGCTTCTTTTATGATAATAGATGATGAATTACTGTAACGTTCTTGTTCTATGAAATGCCGACCGACAAAATCTCTTGTGGGGATACTTGTGGTCGGCATTTGTTTTAAGTGTTTTGGTACAGGGCTTCCAGGCTATAGGAGTTGGAATAAATAATCTTCTCAAACTCAGTATGACCATGAGCAAAGTGCTCTGAAACCTTCTGACTTATCTTAATTATTTCACACGAATCTTGAATGAGCGAACAGCCTTGCCGTCTTTCTTCAAGACTACGACGTATGTGCCTGCCTGAGCACCGCCGAGGCTGATTTCCTTCACTTCGCCAGCACGAGCGTCGAGTACGTTGTTTGCCAGAGTAGCACCTGCAGTGTTGTAAACGGATACGACGAATGTACCTTCTTCAGCGAAGAGCACGTCTGCTTTGTTTTCAAATTCGTGAGGATAGATCACGTAGCCGTTTTCATTGTCTGCATTGACGTCCTTGATTGCTGTTGGGTTCACTACGATGTATTCAGTGATAGTCTTTGACACTGAACCCCAAGAGTTGGATGCAGTCACTGTGATAGGATATTCACCAGATTCGGGGAATACGGCTTCAGCTTCGCTAGCGTTGGCATTTTGAACGCGTGCGCCTTCTACCATCCACTTAGAAGATTCGTACTTGATGGGGAATACACCTGTGAGCGAAGGTACGCCGGTAGTTGTAGTGAGTTGGTTTTGCTTGTGGTCTGTAGTGACATTATTTTCACTCTTACCAATAGTCATGTATCCACCTGCTACGCGGTCTACACCCTTACCCATGTTGGGGAAGTAGATCTTGCCCTCAGCGTCGGTGCGAGTTTGTTCGAATTTGAAGTAGCCTTCCAATCCGTCTGGTGCGAATCTGTAACCCTTCATTGCTTCCAATACTTCAGCTTGTGTGAGTGACTTGCTCCAGATTTGAACTTCGTCTACCCAACCAGTGAAAGAAGCCAAGTTGGTCATCGAACCACCTACGTAGAACTTAGCACCGCGCCAGTTCTTAGGACCTGAACCACGTGCTTGGCAGTCAATGATCAATTTACCATTGAGGTAAACCTTTTCGTTGCGACCATTCTTCACGACGCAAATGTGATACCAAGTGTTGGGCTGGAGTGAATAGCCGTCTGAAAGGCCATCGACGTCGTTGTTGTGTTCGTAACTTGGTGTACCCGCAGGAGGACCATCGAAGCAAACAGAGATTTCGTTTTCAGCATTGTCGCGACGGAGGTTGTTGCCCTTAGCATAACCAGCGGGACGGATAGCTGTCCACATTTCGCCCCATACAGATTCAGTCCAGGTGCCGCCGTAGTTGCGGTTTACCTTTGTCATGAGGAGTGTACCGAGAGAAGCATGTTCGAACTTTTCTACCTTGAACCAAAGTGCGTACGAGTTGTTAGTGTACTCGCTCATTACGTTGGCATCAACTGTGAATTGGTAGGGTTCTTGCATGTAGAGAGATTGTGATACTGTACAAGGTGCGTCGTTGAATTTAGTACCATCATTGATATCTGCAGTCAACTTCACTGCGTCTGTATCCAACACTTCTTTAGTACCAACAGAGATGTTGTTGATTTGTGGCAAGCGACCTGTTTCTTCAGGTGAAATCAAGATGATAGAACGGTTCATGATGCTCTTGCCACCAGAAACGATTTCTACGTCATAGCTACCTACTTCGCTCAATGAAGTAGTCATAGTCAATTTGCCTTGAGCAGAAGCTACCTTCACACCAGTCAAAGCATTGTAGATATTGAAATCGCATGCAGGGTGGTTGGGGTCTTCGAAACCGATAGTGAATTCTTCACCTGGCTTGATCACTTCCTTGTCGATAGTCAAGGTTTCGATCATTGTCAATTCCTTATTGATGACAGGAGACCAAGTAATAGCGCTCTTAGTCTTACCATCCAAACCTACAGCACGTACACCGATTTGCACTTCGGGGTTAGATGGATCCAATGGAGCATCTACTACGTATGCAGCCCAAGAAGTTGTAGTGGTAACGAGGGTTTCCTTGTTGCCTTGCTTCACGAATACTTCGTAGTACCATGCGCCTACTTCTTCGTTGTAGACAGGACATCCGTCATACTTAGCAGGACGGCTTGCTGGTGTGCCCATATCAAATACTACCTTGAAGTCTGCGCGGTTGTAGAAACGCTTCATTACTTCGTGGTGAGTAATCTTTGGAGTATTTGGAGTCACTGCAAATGCTGCAGGGATGAATGACATTTCGCCGAGGAGTACTTCATAGTTGGCAGGAGTTTGTTCTGCTGACAAACCTACGTAACCAATTACGTCGCCAGCGTTGAGACCGAAGTCTGATGCTTTGAATGTAGCAGTAGTCCACTTATCTTGTTCGCCAGCAGGCAAAGCTACAGTTTGGAAATTAGCAGTAGCGCCATCTTTTGCTACCATCAACTTCAAATGACTTTCGTTGCCCGACTTAATCTTATAAACCACCTTAAATTCATCAGCACCATTTGCGACATTCCAACGAGTGGCGAAGAGGCGAAGGTCTGAGCGATTTGTCTTGCCGTGAAGCTTCAAGCAAGAACCGCCAAACCATGCATCGTCGTATGTGAAGTCCACTTGCAATGCTTCAGTAGGAACTGTCTTGCCATCGCCGTTGTCGATCCACCAACGCCAGGTTGGGAGCATATCTTGCATACCCCAGTTGTACCACTTGTGGTTCCAGGTAGTCACACCATTATCATTGAAGAAACGACCATTACCCAAGTTGAAACGAGTGACAAATGGCACTTCGTTGAGGGTAGAGCGTTCGCGTACGGCCTTAGCATATCCATGCCACTTGCCGAGGTCTGAGAAAGAAGATGTGATATTTGCGTCAGTCAAGGCAGGCAATTGCAATACGTTGCGGTTACCGCCTGAGAAAAGCATTTCTTGTTTCTTTTGGTATTCGTTTTGTACAGCGTAGTCACTCTGACCACCTTCTGTTGAAGATACATAGAGTTGTGAACGGTCGTGTGCACCCCACACAACAACTGAGACAGGATATTTCATCAACGAAGTCCAGCCGGCATTACCATTCTTACCGTAACCACGACCTTGCATATCGAAGCCAGCATATACGTCGAATGTGTTACGACCTAACTGCTTCGCTGCATTGACAGACTGTTGCAAACCAGCATCACTCCAGTTGTAGTTGAGGAAGAAGACGTCGGTCACAGGTTGATTGATATTTTGGTCATGGAACCACTGATCGTTGGCACCAACAGTCAGTTTACAACCATTATCACTCAATTGTCCTGTGTTGCTAACAAATGCGTACCAATCTACGTGGAATGGCCAATTCAATTCCTTAGCCACGCGGTGACATTCAGCAAGGAAACCTTTCACAGCATTATTTACATTTGGTGCCCAGTTACCTTCTGGATTAAATGTCAAACCTGTGATACCATAATAACGCATGAACTTGATCAGTTTCTCTGCGTAAAGGTAATTGCCGTCCCAGTCTGTTTCTGCCAATTCATACAAAGTCTTACCGGGGTCATTCATCGAGTTGACAGGAGTAGCCCAGTCGATGAAATAAGTACATCCAGTGCGTACACCATTACGGTGAGCTACGTCATTGAAAGCACCTGGCACACGCCACCAACCGTTTGACCAGTTAGAGTGTGTATTGACGTATTGCCACATGTTGAAGTTGTCGCCATCAAAGTTGTAACGAGGCAGAGGACCCCACTTCTTGGTCATTTCACCAGTAGGCGCACACCAACAGAAGTACTTGTCGTTGCTGTCGTTCAAATCATCGTTTGCCCAATCTCCGGGAACGAATCTTTCCTTCAAGGGAACGCGAGAAATAAAGAAGTTCTCGTCCTTGTAGTCCTTACCTTCACCAAAGTTTTTGCCTGGCTCCCAATTTCTCAGAGCTTCGACCAAACCACTTGGTGTAGCGTATTGCACATACATCTCGTGCGTAGGCACGCTTTGTGCAAATGCTCCTGCTGCAGACAGGAGGAATGCTGAAAAAAGTAGTTGTCTTTTTTTCATAGTAAAACAAGTTAATAGTTATTCGTTGCGAATTTAGGCATTTTTTGTAAGACTTGGTAGAAAATACTTAAAAAATACAAGTCACGAGATGTTAAAACCTATAAACAATACCGGAACTTGTCTTCAATCTTACTTTTAAGTGCGAAATATTGGCTTGGTTTCCTTCGAATCTGCTGTTTGGGCGAAGTGATGCGACGTTTCTACCTATAAATGGGGATTGTGAAAAAATAACTTTTATTATAATTTTGCCACCGATTTTGGAGTAGTGTCGCTCGTGCATTTATTGGCGGTGAAATGATGCTCCATATTTATTATATTAGGCATTTAATAAGAAACAAACTTTTAAACTATGAAACGACTGCAATACATTTGTTTGCTTTTCGCGTTATTATTTTTATCCCCCAATGTTTGGGCGAATGGTGAGGGTGTACCAAAGTCTGCACCAGCCGAACCCATTGATACTACACGTATATATAATATAGAAGAAGTCGTTGTCGTCTCTTCACCAAAGGAAACCACTTTCTTGAAGCGCCAACCTATTTCTGCTACTTTGTTGGGTAAAGAGGAAATAGATGCTTTAGGAGCCACTTCGCTGAAGCAACTTTCTATGGCGGCGCCTAATTTCTATATGCCAGCCTATGGTTCTCGTGTCACCTCGGCTACGTATGTGCGCGGCGTGGGTTCACGTATTGGCGAACCTGCGGTGGGTTTGTATGTCGACAATGTGCCTTATGGTTCGCGCTCGGCGTATGATTTCTCATTCCTCGACGTTGCGCGCATCGACGTCTTGCGTGGTCCACAGGGCACGCTTTATGGTAGCGGCGCCATGGGAGGTGTGGTGCGCTTGTTCACGGTTTCTCCATTTGATGGCAAGGGTACTGATGTGCAAGTCGGTGGTAAGACACACTTGGGTGGACGTAGCGTGAAAGCCGTCACTTATTTGCGCCCACATAGTAAGGTTGCGCTGTCATTGGCAGGCACCTACGAGGGACAAGACGGCGCTTTCAAAAATGCTTATACTGGAGCGAAGGCTGACAAGAGTGATGCTGCTGGTGCAAAGGTACGTCTGGCTTGGCGTCCCAAGCAGAATATGCGCATAGATGCTATGGCTTCGTACGAATATTCAGACGAAAATGCTTGTCCCTACTATTTCGTAGATACATTGTCTAACCCTGCGCCTGAGAAGGAAGGCATGGGAGAAATTACTCAAAATCGCCAGAGCAGATACCGCCGCAGTCTGTGGAATACTTCACTCGGTGTGGAATGGATAGCACCAAAGTTTGTCCTGACACAAATTGCCGCTTATCAGCACCTCAGTGACCGCCTCTTTATGGACCAGGATTTTATTGCCAAGGACATTTTCTCGTTGACACAAAAGCAACGTGTGGGCAACTTTACCGAAGAAATTTCACTGCGCAGTAGTGGTCGCAGATTCTGGGAGTGGACTGCCGGCGCTTTCTTCAGATATCAGCACACTCAGACCGACTGTCCTGTCGTCTTCCACGGCGATGGCATGCGCTTCCTCAATAATCAGTTTGCAGCCGTCCTGCCCAAGAATCCACC
>JAGKTZ010000031.1 GCA_021153165.1 Prevotellaceae bacterium | reverse complement strand
CGAATAAGCGAGCGAAAACATATCAAGTTTCTTGAATATTTTTCATCACGAGCGAAAGAAATTTCACCTTCGAGCAAAAATACGACAAAAAAGGAGACAAGCAACACCTGATGAAATAAAAAAAACTTAATAATAATATTGCTTTATCATACGTATCAGTTTTGAGCGCAAAAAAAGTCAAGACCTTGTAAAAATTTCGCGACGTCTCGTTTAAAAAACATTAGACTTTATTTTTACAAGGTCTTGACTTTTTTTCTTGATATTTTGAAGATATAAAATATGTGTAGTATTCCTTCGCCTGATCACTACAAGAAGAGCAATAAGATGCATTTTGCCAACTCCGGGAAACAATATTTATAAATTTGGACTGCTTTTCTACACAATTTTACGAAGTAGAGATAAGTGTGTCCAATTTCTCCATAAAAATATCTAAATTTGCGTCAAAATAAGTATTAATATTCAGATATGAAAAACTTTCATTTCACTCCACGCTTGCTGACAGACTTACGCTCATATAGTAAGGAAAAGTTTGCGGCCGACGCTATGGCGGGCTTGATCGTGGGTATCGTGGCATTGCCCCTGGCTATTGCCTTTGGTATCGCTTCGGGTGTATCTCCTGAGCAGGGTATCATCACTGCTATCGTAGCGGGTTTCATCATCTCGGCACTGGGTGGGTCACGTGTACAAATCGGCGGACCGACGGGCGCTTTCATCGTGATCATTTACGGTGTGATCCAGCAATTTGGCCTATCAGGGCTGATGATTGCGACAATGATTGCAGGTGTATTTCTGATTATGCTGGGCGTCTTCCGCCTAGGCACAATCATCAAGTTTATCCCCTACCCCATCGTAGTAGGTTTCACCAGCGGTATTGCAGTGACTATTTTCGCCACACAAATCAACGATTTGCTGGGTATGAACATCGAGAATGTACCAGCAGACTTCATTGCCAAATGGAGCGTCTACGCTAAACATATCACTCAGGTGGATTGGCTCTCAACCTTGGTGGGTATCTTGAGCATCGTGGTTATTGCCCTGACACCTAAATTCTCGAAGAAAATCCCCGGATCGTTGGTGGCTATCGTATTGATGACGGTGATTGTCTTCCTGCTGAAGGAGTATGCAGGTATAGAATCAGTGAAAACCATCGGCGACAAATTTGGTGAAATCAAGGCGCGCATTCCCGAGTTGACTATGCCGAATATCACATGGGAACAAGTGAAACTGCTCTTCCCCACAGCGATGGTAATTGCTGTATTGGGTGCTATCGAAAGTTTACTCTCGGCAACAGTAGCCGACGGTGCTTGTGGCGACCATCATGACTCCAACCAGGAATTGATAGGCCAGGGTGTAGCCAACCTTTGTACACCGCTCTTTGGTGGTATCCCCGCAACAGGTGCTATTGCTCGTACGATGACTAATATCAACAATGGCGGACGCACCCCTGTGGCTGGTATCATACATGCTGTAGTGTTGCTCGCAGTATTCTTGTTGTTGATGCCGCTAGCTGCCTATATCCCCATGGCATGCTTGGCTGGCGTACTAGTCGTTGTATCCTATAATATGAGCGGTTGGCGCACGTTCCGCGAGTTGATGAAGAATCCCAAGAGCGACGTAGCCGTGCTCATCATTACCTTCCTGTTGACCGTCATCTTCGACCTGACGGTGGCTATCGAGGTGGGCTTGCTCATCGCATGCTTACTCTTCATGAAACGTATGGCAGAGACGACACAAATCAAGGTGATCGCAGACGAAATCGACCCCAACAAGGAGAGCGACATCCAACTGCACGACGAAGAGCACCTGATCATTCCCGAACACGTGGAGGTGTACGAAATCAATGGTCCTTACTTCTTCGGCATTGCCAACAAGTTTGAAGAAATTATGGCGGCGATGGACAATCATCCCAAGATACGCATCATCCGTATGCGCCGTGTTCCATTCATTGACTCGACTGGTATTCACAATCTGCAAAACCTCTGCAACATGAACCGTCGCGAGGGCACACAGATCGTACTTTCTGGTGTCACTCCCAATGTCTATGCAGTATTGGAACATGCAGGCTTCTGTGAAATGCTGGGCAAAGAAAACATTTGTCCCAATATCAATGTAGCACTGGAAAGGGCAGCAGCTTTGGCAAAAACATTAGAATTTGCAAAGTAATGGAAGATTTCCACGACAAAACATTTTGCACTTATAAATAAAAGATATACCTTTGCACTTGCACGAAAATACAAAATTTGTGCAAGTGTATTTTTTAGACATCAAATCAAACACGCCACAACTTTAATTATAGACTACAGACATGTCTACTCCTAAAACCCGTGCTTTGCTCGTCGACGTAGCTCGCGAACTCTTTGCCAAAAATGGTATCGAAGCAACAACGATGAACGACATCGCCCTGGCTTCAGGCAAGGGCCGACGCACACTATACACTTACTTCCGCAGCAAAGAAGACGTCTACTATGCAGTCATCGAGCACGAGTTGAAACTGATGTCTGAAAAGATGGACGAAGTAGCTGCAATGCTGGTAGATCCATTGGAAAAAGTCTTCCAACTGGTTTACACCCACCTCCACATGATACGCGAGACGGTATCCAGAAATGGCTCACTGCGTGCAGAGTTTTTTCGCAACATTTGGAAGGTTGAGGGCGTCAGAAAAGCATTTGATGCTGAAGAAATTCGCCTACTCAACCAAGTTCTGACAGAGGGCGTAGAAAAGGGCGCATTAAACATTGACCACATCAGCCTAATGGCAGAAATCATCCACTATACCATCAAGGGACTGGAAGTACCCTATATCTTCAACAGATTGGGCGGAGGGCTGACTGAGGAGGAGACTTATCCTATCGTAAAAGAAATTGTGCGCAGAATGCTTGGTGCGGCATAAAGCCAAGTTGATTTTTGCTGAACACACCCACATTTGGCGCTGCCTATCATTTACAAAGAAACAAATTTAATTACCATAACAAAAAATCACAACTATGGGACTTTTAACAGGTAAGACAGCACTCGTCACAGGTGCTGCACGCGGTATCGGAAAGGCTATCGCATTGAAATTTGCAGAAGAAGGTGCAAACATTGCCTTTACCGACCTTATCATCGACGAAAACGGCGAAGCTACAAAGGCTGAGATCGAAGCAAAAGGTGTAAAGTGTATGGCCTATGCAAGCAATGCAGCAGACTTTGCACAAACAGCAGAAGTTGTAGGTCAAGTTCACAAAGACTTTGGCTCTATTGATATATTGGTAAACAATGCTGGCATCACTAAGGATGGTCTGATGATGCGTATGACCGAAGCACAATGGGACGCAGTGATCAATGTCAATCTGAAATCTGCTTTCAACTTCATCCACGCATGTACCCCCATCATGATGCGCCAACGCAGCGGTTCTATCATCAATATGGCTAGCGTCGTAGGTGTACACGGCAATGCAGGACAAAGCAACTATGCCGCATCAAAGGCTGGTATGATCGCTTTGGCTAAGAGTGTAGCCCAAGAAATGGGTAGCCGCGGCATCCGTGCCAATGCTATCGCTCCTGGGTTCATTGAGACTGCGATGACCGCAGCTTTGCCCGACGAAGTACGCGCAGACTGGGCAAAGAAGATCCCCCTTCGCCGCGGTGGACAACCAGAAGATATCGCTAATGTAGCTACCTTCTTGGCATCCGACCTGGCTGCTTACGTCACAGGCCAAGTGCTCCAGGTAGATGGCGGTATGAATATGTAATTTTTTCTTTGATAAACATTCAAACACAAGAGGGCGAGCAGCTGGACGATGAGACTGGCCTGCTCGCTTTCTTGTTCCCGAATTTAGTGTAATGACCATACTCTACGAAGACAATCATATCATCATCGTCAACAAAGCCGCGGGCGAAATCGTGCAAGGCGACAAAACAGGCGACACCCCACTGCCCGAAATCATCAAAGCCTATTTGAAGGAAAAATATGCTAAGCCGGGCAATGTATTCCTGGGCGTAGCGCACCGACTGGACCGCCCCGTCAGCGGCATCGTTGTCTTTGCGAAGACTAGCAAAGCGCTCTCGCGTCTGTGCGAAATGTTCAAGAAAGGCACCGTGCACAAGACCTACCATGCCCTGCTCCCGACAGCAGCACTTCGCAGGCCCGTACCTGTGGAGGTGACGGCGTTGGAACATTGGATATGGCGCAACGAAAAGCAAAACAAATCGTACGTCCGCAGTGCTGGCACACAGGGGGCCAAGCAAGCCCTGCTCGACTGCCGACACATCGCCTCGTCCGAGCGCTACACCCTGGTCGAAGTCAACCTGCACACAGGTCGTCACCATCAAATACGCTGCCAGCTGTCACACACCTTTGCGCCCATCCACGGCGACTTGAAATATGGTGCTCCGCGCAGCAATCCCGACGGCAGCATCTGCCTGCACGCTCGCCACATCTCGTTCGAACACCCCGTATCTCATCAGCTCATCAGCGTCACTGCGTCCTACCCCACACTGGGCATTTGGAGGCACTTCGAGGGCGAGTAGACTCCGCACTGCATAATTATGCCATCAGCGCCTACATTTTCCCACATCACCCAAGTGTATTTTTAACAAAGTTTATACTTTGGAGGTGACTTGACGCTGGAAAAATCATACTGCAAGTAGGCAAAAAAATAAAAAGTCAAGACCTCGTGAAAACTTTCCCTGGGATAATTTCAACAAACCCTAGGATAATTTTTACGAGGTCTTGACTTTTTTCGCCTAAAATTGGAGCAAAAAACAAGGGGAAAGCGACATTTCACCGCTCTCCCCTATATGCTATTACAAAGATACAACATTTTTCGTCGAAATGCAAATCTCGTTCACATCCGTTAACACTTGCATATATGCAGGTCAAGTTGCAAAAATATGCACCCTACCCTATGCGATTTTGTCTTCTTCTCATGCACTTTTCCGCTCTACCCGCAGTGTCATTTGCTCCCTTTTTTGACAAAAAGGAGAAATAAATTTTGCTCATCCCCCACCTTTTACTAATTTCGCAGTTATGAAGTATTCTGTGATTATACCCGTATACAATAGACCCGACGAGGTCGACGAATTGTTGGAGAGTTTGACCCAGCAGAGTCTGATGGATTTTGAAGTCGTAGTGGTAGAGGACGGTTCGTCTGTGCCCTGCGAAGATGTGGTCGAGAAGTATGCTGACCGCCTGGACGTACATTATTATATGAAACCCAATTCGGGCCCAGGACAAAGCCGCAACTATGGCGTGGAGCGGGCTCAGGGCGAATATGTACTGATCCTGGATTCGGACGCGGTGCTGCCCACGGATTATATCCAGGCTGTGGAGGATGAATTGCAGACTGCGCCGTGCGATGCCTTTGGCGGACCGGACCGTGCGCATGCCTCGTTCACACCAATGCAGAAGGCGATCAACTATGCCATGACCTCGTTCTTCACCACCGGCGGCATACGTGGCGGCAAGAAGAAGATGGACAAATTCTATCCCCGCTCGTTCAACATGGGCGTGCGCCGCGAGGTATACAATGCTCTGGGCGGTTTCTCGGAAATGCGCTTCGGCGAAGACATCGACTTCTCGACACGTATCTTCAAGAGTGGCTATGCCTGCCGCCTATTCCCCGAGGCATGGGTATGGCACAAGCGTCGCACGGATTTGAGGAAATTCTTCAAGCAAGTGCACAATTCGGGCATTGCTCGTATCCACTTGACACGACGTCACCCCGGCACGCTGAAATTGGTACACCTGCTGCCCACGGTGTTCACCCTGGGCTGTCTGTTGCTGCTCGTCGGCGCCATCTTCTGCCTGTGGAGTCTGCTGCCACTGGGTCTGTTCTGCCTGATCATCCTGACCGACGCGACGATAGCAGAGCGCAGCCTGGGCGTAGGCCTGCGTGCCGTAGCGGCATCCTTTGTGCAACTGACGGGATACGGCACAGGATTCATCCGCGCTTGGTGGAACTGTATGGTGATGAAGCGTGGCGAATTTGAAGCTTTCAAAAAGAATTTTTATAAGTAAGCTATAACTTTTTGTAAGTAATATACACCTTATTATATATGTCCATCGATCAAAAGCCCTTAACGATGACGCAACTGCCCGCCGACGAACGTCCGCGCGAGAAGTTGATGAACCTTGGACCCGAAGCCCTGACGAATGCCGAACTGCTGGCCATCCTAATAGGTTCGGGCACGCCGGGCGAGAGTGTGGTGGGGCTGACACAGCGCCTGCTGGCACACGTCGATGGCAACTTGATCGAACTGGGTAAACTCAGCCTGAAGGAACTGATGTCCTTCAAGGGCATCGGAGAAGCAAAGGCTATCACGATCAAGGCAGCCTGTGAATTGGGCAATCGGCGCGCTATGGAGAAGTCGGCACAGTTCTTCCGAATGACATCCTCGGAAAGTGTGGCAGAGTACTTGAAACACCAAATGCGCGAACTCCCGCACGAAGAATGCCGTATCCTTGTGCTCGACAATGCCCTTCGTCTGAAGGCCAATGTCTTGGTAAGTAAAGGCGCGGCAGACAAGACTTTGGTGGACATCCGCACCATTCTCTACGAACTGATACAGCACCGTGCCGTGCGCTTCATCTTTGCACACAATCACCCTGCTGGTAGCACACAGCCCAGCGCCCAGGACAACGACATCACTCGTCGCCTGAAAGCTGCCGCCGAGGCTATTCAAATTCCCCTGGTAGATCACATTATTATCGCCGGAGATACCTACTATAGTTACGCCGACGAGGGCCGACTATAAGTATCGGTTATCACATAACAAACACAAAACACCTATGACCCCAGAAGAACGACTGAAAATAGAAGAACGTACCATCGAGGTGCTCAAGACCGTCTACGACCCCGAAATCCCTGTAGACATCTACAATCTTGGGCTGATCTATCGTATAGAATTGATGGACGATGCTACACTCGAAGTAGACATGACACTGACTGCGCCAAACTGTCCCGCCGCGGATTTCATCATGGAAGACGTGCGCTTGAAAATAGCCGGCATCGAGGGCGTGGCAGATGCCAAGGTCAACCTCGTATTCGAACCCGAGTGGGACAAAGATATGATGAGCGACGAAGCCAAATTGGAACTGGGCTTCATGTAGCGCACCACAAAAGCATGATAGTATGAAGAAAAACATATATTTCCTGTCGGATGCACACCTGGGTAGCCTGGCTATCCCGCACAGCAGGATGCAGGAACGCCGTGTGGCCAACTTTTTGGACAGCATCAAGCACAAAGCCGCCGCAGTCTACCTGCTGGGCGACATCTTCGACTTTTGGCACGAATATAAGACCGTCGTGCCCAAAGGATATACCCGATTGTTGGGAAAAATCAGCGAACTGACAGATATGGGCGTCGAGGTGCATTATTTCACCGGCAACCACGACCTGTGGATGAACGACTATTTGGAAACAGAGTGCGGCGTGGTGCTTCATCCACGTAGCTCGGTCGTCGAACTCTACGGCAACGTTTTCTACCTAGCACATGGCGACGGCCTGGGATCTACCGACCGCGGATTTAAGTTTCTGCGCGCTGTATTTCACAATCGTATTTGTCAAAAACTCTTTGCTGCCATCCATCCGCGCTGGGGCATGACATTCGGTTTGGAGTGGGCAAAACGCAGCCGACTCAAACGAAAAGATGGCAAGGAACCACCCTATATGGGCGAGGATAAGGAAGAACTTATCATCTTCGCCAAAGATTATCTGAAAACCCACCCAGAAATCAATTTCTTCGTATTCGGCCATCGACATATCGAATTGGATTTAATGCTGGCCAAGACCACGCGCCTCGTCATCCTGGGCGATTGGATCACACAGTTCACCTACGCTGTGTACGACGGCGAACATTTATTCATGGAAGACTTTATCGAAGGAGAAACTCAACCCTGATACATCTATCCCTTGCTCAAAATTCAAAAGGGCAAGGGATATACCTATATATATAATATATACGTAATAGAACAATGGCTATGGAAACATTTCTGTCAGCACGACATATCACCAAACAATACGCGCATCACACCGCACTTTCGGATGTGAGCATAGAGGTACCCCGCGGCAAAATCTTCGGACTCCTGGGACCAAATGGCGCAGGCAAAACGACGCTGATACGTATCATCAATCGCATCACTGCGCCAGATAGTGGCGAGATCCTGTTTGATGGTCGCCCCTTCACGGCGAATGATGTCGCACAAATCGGCTATTTGCCCGAAGAACGTGGACTCTACAAGAAAATGAAAGTGGGCGAACAAGCCATATACCTGGCACAATTGAAAGGACTCAGCGCCAAGGAGGCACGTAGCCGTTTGACCGAGTGGTTCAACCGTTTCGAAATCATGCCATGGTGGGACAAGAAGCTGGAAGAACTTTCCAAAGGGATGCAGCAGAAGGTACAATTTATCATTACCGTTTTGCACGAGCCACCTTTGCTTATCTTCGACGAACCTTTCTCAGGTTTCGACCCCGTCAATGCCGAACTATTGAAGCAGGAAATCCTACGTTTGCGCAACAAAGGGCACACTGTGATTTTCTCTACCCACAATATGAGTTCAGTGGAAGAAGTGTGCGACGAAATTGCCCTGATCAATCAGTCAAAAGTCGTACTGAGCGGCAATGTGCACGACGTGAAGCGCCAATTCCGCACCGACAGATTCGAACTGACCTGTACCGAGAAAATCCCCGATTGGAGCGATATTTACAGCATCGCCGAGCATAAAGAAATAGCCAACGCGCACCATTATATATTAAACAAGAAAGCGCCAGCTACCAACTCAGAATTCATAGCACACCTTGCTCAGCAGACAGAGGTGCGTGCTTTCTGCGAACAAATGCCTTCGATGCACGACATTTTCCTTAAGGTAGTCAATGCGAAGTAAATCTTTTTTTGAAATCCAAAGCCATGAATAAAATATTAATCATAGTGCGTCGCGAATTTATGACGCGTGTGGCCAAGCGGTCGTTCATCTTGCTCACCATCTTGATGCCTTTTATCTTTGCCGCCTTGATCTTTTTGCCAATTTGGTTATCCTCGGTAGAGGGGGATGAAGTGGGCACTGTGATGCTCGTTGACAAGACGGGACGATACGGCGCCTCGTTGCTAGGCAATCCATCCTACAATTTTGTACCCGTAGCTGAAAACAAAGATGAGTTTTATGCTGAAGAAAGCGACGTTGAGGCGGTGCTCTGCATCAACGGCGAATTGCACAAAGATCCCACAGCCGTCGCCCTATATTCGTCGCAAGAGATACCAGCCGACTTGTTGACTTTCACCACCGCCGCCTTGAACGAACAAGTGCGCAAGGATAAGCTACAATCGCACAACATTCCTGGCCTGGAGCACATCATAAAGGATGTAGAAAGCACCTTCTCTATCCCAACAATCAAGAGAGACGTAGCAGGTGAGGAGTCGGCATCAAGCACCGACGTGGCGATGCTGACAGGTTACTTATTCACCCTGCTGATATACATATTTGTGATAGCTTACGGCGGCATGGTGATGCAGAGTGTGATCGAGGAGAAAACTGGTCGCATCGTCGAACTAATGGTGTCGAGCGTCAAGCCATTCCAACTGATGATGGGCAAAATCATCGGCGTCGCCTTGGTCGGCATCGTGCAGTTGGCGATTTGGGGTATGATGTTGGCTGCTATTATATTTGCTGCGCAGCTGCTCTTCGGCGTTGACGTCTCAGCAGGTACTACTCCGTCGATGGTAGGCGGCGCTATGGTGCCACCAACCGAAAGCATGAGTGGAGGCAATGAAATATTAAGCGCTATCATGGGCTTGCCTTTCCTCGAAATCGTGATCATGTTCATCCTCTACTTTATCGGCGGCTACCTGCTCTACGCATCCTTCTTCGCAGCCGTTGGTGCCAGCATCAATTCTCAGGAGGATTCGTCTCAATTCATGACTCCCGTCATTCTGATTATACTGTTCGGTTTCTACGCCGCTATGTTTAGTATGGAGAATACTAATGGTCCGTTAGCCTTCTGGACTTCAATTTTCCCACTGACTTCGCCTATTGTGATGATGATACGAATACCTTTTGGCGTACCCCTTTGGCAGGAATTGTTGTCCTTGTTCTTGCTCTTTGGCACAGCACTTCTGTTTGTCTATATCGGAGCAAAGATCTATCGCGTCGGCATTTTGATGTATGGAAAGAAGCCTTCGATACGCGAGATGCTGAAGTGGGTGAGATATAAATAATGCGGTAAAAAGTCTGTTTGACACTCCGAAAAAAAACCTAGACCTTTTTTCAACGAGACGTCGCGAAATTTAAAAAAGGTTAGACCTTTTTTTCACAAGATCTTGACTTTTTTTCAGAAGGTCTGGATTTCTCTTCGCAAGGTCTAGATTTCTTATCACAAAATCTTTTACAGATCATAGTTAGTCTGACGAAATAAGCAAAAAATGATATGACACAACGTTATTGGAAGAACCAGTTGATACTGCGCGACACCCCGTTTATGGACTTAATGAGGCGCCGCATTTTCAACGTACTCTTGATCGCCAATCCCTACGATGCGTTTATGCTGGAAGACGATGGGCGCGTAGACGAAAAGATATTTGACGAATATGCCAAATTGGGGTTGCGCTATCCTCCGCGCTTCTATCAAGTAGCTTCTGCCGAGGAGGCCGAACGCGAACTGCGCCGCACTGCTTTCAACCTTGTGATCTGTATGCCCGGTACGGACAATAACGATGTGTTTGACATCGCGCGATCAATCAAAATGCGCTATCAGAAGATACCTATCGTGGTGCTCACGCCATTTAGCCACGGCATCACGCGACGTATGGAAAACGAGGATTTGTCTATATTTGAATACGTCTTCTGTTGGTTGGGCAACACCGACCTGTTGGTTTCTATCATCAAACTGATAGAGGACAAAATGAATCTGGAACATGATATCAACGTGGCAGGTGTGCAGATGATTTTGCTGGTCGAAGACTCTATACGTTTCTACTCGTCGATCTTGCCAAGTCTTTACAAATTTGTCCTGCAACAGAGCCTAGAATTCGCTACCGAAGCCCTCAACTCACACTTGGAAACCCTACGTATGCGCGGCCGTCCCAAAATCGTATTGGCGCGTAATTATGAGGAGGCCTGGGCGCTTTATTCTAAATACAAAGATCATACCTTGGGTGTCATCAGCGACTGCCGCTTTCCAAAGGATGGGGTGAAAAATGAATTTGCCGGCATCGAGTTGCTCACAGCCATTCGAAAAGAGGACGAGTTCTTACCTTTGATCCTCGAATCGTCCGAGTCTGATCGCTATATCCAAGCCGAACAATGCGGAGCGTCCTTTATTGATAAAAATTCGAAGAAGCTGGATCGCGATTTGCGTAAGCTAATTCTGAAAAACTTTGGTTTCGGCGACTTTATCTTCCGCAATCCAGAAACAAGAGAAGAGATCGTACGTGTGCGTAATTTGAAAGATTTGCAGGACAATATTTTCACGTTGCCCGCCGACTCACTCCTTTATCACATTTCCCGTAACAATGTGTCGCGCTGGCTCTGTTCGCGTGCACTCTTCCCTATCTCCGAATTTCTGAAGTATATCACCTGGGATTCGCTCCAGGACATTGATGCACATAGGCAAATCATCTTCGATGCCATTGCTAGTTATCGTAAGATGAAGAACCAAGGGGTTGTGGCCGTCTTCAATAGACATCGCTTTGATAGTTTCAGCAATTTCTCACGTATCGGCGAGGGGTCGCTCGGCGGTAAGGGACGCGGTTTGGCTTTCCTGGACAATATCATCATGCGTCATCCGGATTTGAATTCTTTCGAGAATGCCACAGTCGTGATCCCAAGGACCGTGGTGCTTTGTACAGACATCTTCGACGAATTCATGGACCGTAATGAATTATATCAAATTGCGCTGTCAGATGCCTCGGACGAAGATATCCTGCAAGCCTTTCTTCGTGCAGAATTGCCCGAACGTCTGTACGACGACCTGATGGTTTATTTGGACGTGGTCCGTACGCCTATCGCCATACGTTCATCTTCTTTGCTCGAGGATGCGCACTATCAGCCTTTCGCGGGAATTTATTCCACTTATATGATACCTTATGCCGAGGATATCAACACCCGTTTCCGCTTGCTCTCGGATGCGATCAAGGGGGTCTATGCTTCTGTGTTCTACAAGGACAGTAAGGCATATATGACGGCGACAAGCAACGTCATAGACCAGGAGAAAATGGCAGTACTCCTGCAAGAGGTGGCAGGAAGTCAATATGGCACGCGTTTCTATCCACAGATTTCAGGTGTAGCCCGTTCTGTTAATTATTATCCGATAGGTGACGAAGCGGCGAGTGATGGTATCGTGAATCTGGCGCTTGGTCTTGGGAAATATATAGTAGATGGCGGACTAAATCTTCGAGTTTGTCCAGCTTATCCTAATAAGGTTTTGCAAACGAGCGAAATGGAAATTGCCCTGCGCGAAACGCAGACGCAATTCTATGCTTTGGACACTACGCACACGGCTCAGGATCTGAAGGTAGATGATAGTTTCAATCTCTTGAAACTGCACGTCAGCGAAGCCGTCAAGGATGGTTCGTTGCAATACATCGCCTCGACGTACGATCCTTACGACATGATGATACGCGACGGGCTCTACGAGGGGGGACGAAAGTTGATCACCTTCTGCGGTGTTCTGCAGCAGGGGATATTCCCCTTGCCCGAGTTGCTACGAATGATCTTGGAGTACGGACAGAATGATATGCGCCGTGCCGTAGAAATAGAGTTTGCTGTAAAACTCAACCCCGACCGCACAGGCACTCTGTATCTCCTGCAAATACGTCCGATGGTCGATGCCATGATGATGCTCGACGAGGATTTGTCCCAAGTGTCGGCTGAAGAAACCTTGATACAATCGCCCAATGCCATAGGACATGGTGTGACAGACGACGTGTGCGATGTAGTATACGTTAAGACGGACAATTTTTCCGCCGCCAACAACACCTTGATAGCAGACGAAATCAGCCGCATCAATCAACAATTTTTGAAAGAGGAGCGCCACTATATTCTCGTGGGTCCAGGCCGATGGGGCAGCAGTGATTCGTGGTTGGGAATACCCGTCAAGTGGCCGCATATTTCTGCCGCCAAGGCGATAGTCGAAGCCGGTTTGGACAATTATCGTATTGACCCGAGCCAAGGCACTCACTTCTTCCAAAATCTGACCAGCTTCGGCGTCGCCTACTTCACCGTCAACGATTTTATTGGCGAGGGTATTTACGATCAAGCCTACCTCAACAGCCTTCCAGCCGTCGAGGAAACGCAATTTGTACGCCACGTGCGTCTGCCGCGCCCGGCTGTGATCAAAGTAGACGGTATGAAAAAGGTCGGCGTGATACTGAAACCTGAATTGGAAGGTTGAAATAGCAGAAAAACGTAAAAAATAATGTAAAAAAGAGGCAAAAAGATAATTTTTGTCTCTTTTTTCTTGCAGAATAACAGAAACTCTTTAACTTTGCTGACAGATTTTGAAAATCGGAGGTCTTGCATTGTCCTATTATATATTAATATGGTGTATTCTTCGTCTGAGGATATGAGAACCATATGAATTTAGACTGATTTTTGAAGAGACCGACGATCGTATCGTATTCACAAAAACTAAAAATAACTAAACCCTATGGAAGCCAAAAAAGTCTTGGACGACATCATGCGTCGTTTTCCCAACGAACCCGAGTATCATCAAGCTGTCAAGGAAGTGCTTGACACCATCGAAGAGGAGTATAATAAGCACCCCGAGTTTGATCGTGCAGGCCTCATCGAACGTCTGTGCATCCCTGATAGAATCATTCAGTTCCGCGTCACATGGATGGACGACAAGGGTCAAGTACAGACCAACATGGGCTATCGCGTGCAACACAACAATGCGATTGGTCCCTACAAGGGCGGCATCCGTTTTCACAGTTCGGTGAATCAAAGCATCCTGAAGTTCCTGGCTTTTGAGCAGACGTTCAAGAATGCGCTCACCACCCTGCCTATGGGTGGCGGCAAGGGCGGTTCGGACTTCTCGCCTCGTGGCAAGAGCAATGCCGAAGTGATGCGCTTCTGTCAAGCCTTTATGTTGGAGCTGAGCCGTCACATCGGGCCCGACACTGACGTGCCAGCTGGCGATATAGGCGTAGGCGGCCGCGAAGTAGGCTACATGTACGGCATGTACAAGAAGTTGACGCACGAATTCACAGGCACCTTCACTGGCAAAGGTCGCGAGTTTGGCGGTTCGCTCATTCGCCCCGAGGCTACTGGCTACGGCAACGTGTACTTCCTGATGGAGATGCTGCGCACACGCGGTATGGATCTGCAGGGCAAGTCTGTGCTCATCTCTGGTTCGGGTAACGTAGCACAATATACAGCAGAGAAGGTGCTCGAACTGGGCGGCAAAGTGCTGACTATGTCCGATTCTGATGGTTACATCTACGACCCCAACGGCATCGATCGTGAGAAATTAGACTACATCATGGAGTTGAAGAATTTGTACCGCGGACGTATTCGCGAATATGCCGAAAAGTATGGTTGCAAGTACGTACCTGGTGCGAAGCCTTGGTTTGAAAAGGCCGACATCGCACTGCCATCGGCTACACAAAACGAACTGAATGGCGAAGCAGCACGTGCTTTGGTCGAAAATGGTGTGATCGCCGTGAGCGAAGGTGCCAATATGCCCTCGACACCCGAAGCTATCCAAATCTTCCAAGAGGCTAAGATCCTGTACGCTCCCGGAAAGGCTGCCAATGCCGGCGGTGTGTCGGTATCGGGTCTTGAAATGACACAAAACTCAGAACGTCTGTCGTGGACTGCCGAGGAAGTGGACAACCGCCTGCACATGATCATGGAAGACATCCACGCCAACTGTGTGAAATACGGCACCGAGCCCGACGGCTACGTGAACTACGTGAAGGGCGCCAACATTGCGGGCTTCATGAAGGTGGCCAAGGCGATGATGGCTCAGGGCGTGTTGTAATGACACGTGATATGCATAAATTTGCAACTTTTATGCAACGAAGCAAATGTTAACGGATGTAAACGGCATTTGCATTTCGACGAAAAAAGTTGTATCTTTGTAATAGAATATAGGGGAGAGCGGCAAAATGTTGCTTTCCCCTCATTTTTTCGCCAAATTTTAGGCAAAAAAAGTCAAGACTTCGTAAAAATTATCCAAGACCTTGTTGAAATTTCCCCTAGGAAAGTTTTCACAAGGTCTTGACTTTTTTGAAATAGGTCCTTGCGGCAATATTTTTTCAAAGACATCGTACGAAAAAAGTGACGCAGTCTGTCTCAAAAAACATAAAGTTTGTTAAAGTTTTTGAGGTTCAGAATACGTTTTCTGTTGCATAAAAGCATAAATATGCAATCGTGCGATTGAAAAAACAAAAAATAGTTGGCAGCGGATAGGAAAATTGAATATTTTTGTCTACCTTTGTCAATGCGCAGATATTTTGCGCGCAAACATATTGTAAAGAAGCGTTATGCTTTCCAAGAAGTCGGGAACGTAGGAAATTCAAGACTATTCAGGAAGGAAGCATAGTGGTTCTCACGCGTAAGCGTGGGCTGCTATTTCCGTATTCTCTGAATAAAGGTACTTCCTACGACCTCCGACTTAGAAGATGGCATACAGTCCCACGTTTTTTGCATTTTCTAATGTCTTACGTGCCTCAGGTTGGGACTGCTTGGGTAATTTAAAGGTAATAGTTATGAAAAAAGTTTTGCTTTACACCCTTGCTGTAATCTTCATTCTCGGTTTGATTGGAGCATGCTTCGGAGAATCTGAAACTGATAGTAAAGAGGGGGCAACAGACTCTGCTGTCGTGGATAAAGGAAAAGTGAAAAAGGAAGAGCCTAAATCTAAATGGGATTATACTGAGACGGTGGATGAGATGACTGACAAGAAGTCTTATACAGCACAGATAGAATCTGAGAACGAAGAATATTTTGAGTTCCCTTACAATGGTGGCAGCCGTCTGATATTCACTTTGAGGAATTCTCCACAATACGGAAAAGATGCATTCATCAGAATTACTAAAGGACAATTTATTTCGGGGATTAATGGACAAAATATTAAGGTGAGATTCGACGAAGATCAAGCGTTTAATGTTTATTGCAATGGAGCAAGTGATTATAGCACAGATATCCTCTTTTTGAATAACTATAAGAAGATTGCTGAACGCTTGAAAACGGCAAAAACGATGAAGATAAACGTAGAGTTCTTCAACGAAGGTACACGCACATTTACATTCGACGTGGCAAACCTTAAATGGGAACATTAATCTGTGCAAGGTAAGTATATAGAGGGAGTAAAAGTCTATACAGTTTTTTGCTCCCTTAATATTTTATTAAAAAAGGATTCCATAAACGTAAAAAAAAGCAAATTTGCTTTGCCTATTTATATCCCTTTATTATCTTTGCCCGTGCCAAGGTGAAATGTGCCCTGTTGTGGCGGTGCTTTGGCATTGAGAAAAACAAAATTATTCATCCTCATGGACGACTATTACACGGAAAATTGTAACTAAATTGCGGTGGCCAAAAAATGCGTTGGTCTCCGCTGAAAACTCACGCAGAGACAAAACTTCAGATTATGCGCACTTTTTGGAATTTTAATAACACACTCCGCACTTTAGAAGAGTGGCAGCCAAATTGCTGGGTGCAGGTGACTTGCCCCACGCCTGATGATGAAAAGTTTCTCCTTGGAGAACTGAAGATCCCTGAATACTTCCTGGACGACATTCGAGATAAGGACGAACGCTCACGCTATGATTACGACGATGGGTGGTCGCTCATCATCTTGCGTATACCATACGTAAAAGAGGTGCGCTCGCGTACACCACACACGACGATCCCGCTGGGTATCATCTTGAACAAAGATATCTGTGTGACGGTGTGTAATTTCGAAACGAATATGATGATCGACTTCGTGTCGTATCAGCAAAAGCGCAACCGTGGTTTCACGGACTCGGTGGACTTGGTGTTCCGCTTGTTCCTGTCTTCTGCAGTGTGGTACTTGAAGCGTTTGAAGCAAATCAGCATCCTGATCGACGAGGCTAAGCGCAATCTGGACCGCAAGATAGACAATGAGGACTTGATCGGTTTGTCTCGCTTGCAGGATAGCTTGACCTACTTCATCACCTCAATCCGTGGCAACGAAAACTTGTTGGCAAAGCTGAAGTTCAAACTCCCCGTCGACGAATTGGACGCAGATTTGATCGAGGACGTCAATACGGAGATGAGTCAGGCGCGCGAGACGACCAATATCTATGCTCACATCCTCGACTCGACGATGGAGACGTACGCCAGCATTATTAATAACAACATGTCGGGCGTCATGAAGCAGATGACCTCGATCTCGATCATCTTGATGTTTCCCACGCTGATCGCCAGTATCTTTGGTATGAACTTGATCTCGGGCATGGAGGACACATGGTGGGGCTTCCCCTTGGTGATCGTGCTATCGTTCAGCGTCACCGCCATCTTCTACTGGCTGTTCCGCCGAAAGACTTGGATTTAGTCCCTACAAGGCAAAAAATAGCGCTTTTGCTTTGCCGTGAGGAAAATATTAGCTTTATTTGCATCTCATTTGATCTGAAAAGAAACTTGGTCGCCGCAGTGCTGACCAATCATATAATATACTATGGAAGAAAAGTTGATTCCCGAAGTGGAAGGTATGAAAAACGAGGCCCTGGTGCCTGAGACTATCGAAACGGAAACCACAGAAACAGTGGTAGCCGATGTGCAAAACAATGAGGAAGAACCCGCAGAAGTGGCTCCCGAAGTAAACGAACCAGAAGCGGCCGAAAAAACTGTGCCTCAAACAAAGGAAGAGGTCGTAGCACGCCTGAAGGAACTGGTGCAAAATGGCGGCGAAGTGGAACGCCTCGAACTTGAGAGTTTGAAGCAAACCTACTATCGCTTGCACAATGCAGAGGCAGTGGCAGCGCGCGAAGAATATCTGGCTGCAGGTGGCGACCCCGAAACCTATATGCCTGCTCCTGATATGATGGAGATGGAATTTAAGGCACAAATGGGTTTGCTGCGCGAGATGCGTGCTAAAGCACTCGAAGCTGCAGAAAAAGAAAAGCAAGACAACCTCGAAAAGAAACTCGCCATTATCGAAAAGATGAAGGAAATGGCAGTCTCTCCAGACGAAGCAGATAAAAACTACGAAGCATTCAAAGGCCTGCAAGCAGAGTGGAAAGAAATCAAAAACGTACCTGCTGAAAAGGTGACTGAATTGTGGAAAAGTTATCAACTATACGTAGAACAATTCTACGACCAATTGCGCCTGAACCACGAAATGCGTGCTTATGATTTCAAGAAAAATTTGGAAATCAAAACTCGCTTGTGCGAAACTGCTGAAAAGTTGGCAGAACTGGAAGACGTGATTTCTGCTTTCTACCAATTGCAAAACCTGCACCAAGAGTATCGCGAAACAGGTCCTGTGGCGAAGGAATTGCGCGAAGAATTGTGGACACGATTCAAGAATGCTTCGACAGTAGTCAACAAGCGCCACCAAGCACACTTTGAAGCTATCAAGGCGCAAGAGGAAGAAAACCTCGTGAAGAAGACTCAGCTCTGCGAACAAGTGGAAGCACTCGCAGCAGCCGAACAAAAGGGATTCGCTGACTGGGAAAAAGCGACTCAGGAAGTACTCGAACTTCAAGCACAATGGAAGACTATTGGTTTCACTTCAAAGAAAACTAATGCAAAGATCTTCGAACGTTTCCGCGCTGCTTGTGATAATTTCTTCCAAAGCAAGACTGAATACTTTAAGAATACCCGCGAAACACTGAACGCTAATCTTGCTGCAAAAACTGCGCTTTGCGAGAAGGCAGAAGCATTGAAGGATAGCACAGACTGGAACGCTACTACAGCAGAACTCGTAGCCTTGCAAAAAGAATGGAAAGCCACTGGCCCCGTAGCTCACAAAGTGTCGGAAGCTATCTGGACACGCTTCAACGCAGCATGCAACTATTTCTTCGAACAAAAGAATGCAGCAACAGCAAGCGTACGCGAAACAGAAGAGGCTAACCTCGAAAAGAAAAATGCTATCATCGAAAAACTCGCAGCCCTGACAGAAAACCCTGTAACTGCTGAGACTATGCAACAAGTCAAAGCACTGCAGGCAGAATGGAACGAAGTGGGACACGTGCCTTTCCGCAAGAAGGAAAAAATGTACAAGCGTTACCGCGAAGTGTGCGACAAACTCTACAAAGAAGCGCATGCTGGCGCAGGACGTCGCCACATGGAAAACTTCAAGAAGAACGTGGGCGAAAAGGGTGGTAGCGAATTGACACGCGAACGCAACAAATTGATGAATGCTTACGAAGCAAAGAAGCAAGAAATCAAAACATACGAAACTAATATGACTTTCTTCAGTTCTAAGTCTAAGAAGGGCAATAGCCTCCTTGACGAATTGGAAAAGAAAGTAGAAAGATTGAAAGAAGACTTAGTAATGCTGACTGAAAAGATTGCTGCTGTCGACGAGCAAATCAAAGCAGAAAATCAAAAGTAATAGTCTTTCGATAGATTTGGCAAACCCATAGACAGAATTAAATTAGTGCATATTTAATTCTATCTATGGGTTTGTAGTATATATTAGTTAACGTGAGATTTATATAAGAATTCCATTAAATAAAGCATAGGGGTGAATACATATTTGTAACTTTATAATATTCAAATCGAGTAACTACAAATAAAATCAAACCATCCCTGTAAATGATGCAAATTTAGTGGATGATTCGGGGCTACTGCAAAACCACATAATTATGCTTTTTTTAATCGCTCACGTTGGCTCTTTTATATATTAGTTTGTAGGCTTCATTAAGTCCTATTCCGTTCACTCCAGCACATTGATGTAAGCGCCACCTGCCTTCATGTCGTGTGTGGGCAATCCGATGTCTTTTAGCTTTTGCAAATATTTACGACGATAATAGGGCGTAAGACTACCATCCAACACGACCAAGTCGGGCGAATAGAAGCGTAACAGTCGAGACAATTCACCCTTATATCCACGACACAAGAGCAGCACATCGACAGGCAAGGGAGCAGATGGGGAATTAGGCGGCAGGGGGCCAGCAGAGACTGCAATACGATGGTGGCGAAAACTGAAGACTTCACCATACCGTATCACGTCACCACAAAGACTATCCTGTTCACCAATCCATCTTGGCTCAGCAATACCACATTCGCGCCAATAATTATTGCGTACTGCAGAAAGAGCACTATCGGCACGAGAACTATTAGAAGACCAAATATGAGACGCAGAAGGTGACGATATAAAATGCACTGCTGGCGTCTGGTTCAAATTATAACATACGATAGAGGGGCGCACCTGATCCTTCCACTCCGTCCAATACACCCCTGCTACAGTCAACAAAAGGGCGACTGAGATAGACGTATAAAAAGACTTACGATGCAAGCGAGTATAGGCATAGCATAGGAGCAAACAGGCGTAAATACCTAATACGAGAGCAAAAGAAGGGGACCACGATAGCACTGCTCCAGGCAAAGAACCAATCCACCCAAGACCCTTGAGCAAAACATCGACACCTACAGACAAAATGGGACCGAGTAAACTTTGCAAAAAAGGCAGACAGAAGAAAAGCAACGAAACGCCAAGCAAAAGATATGCCATCGGCACAGCCAAAAGATTAGCAAAAAGTCCATAAACAGGGAAAGTATGGAAATAATATGCCACCAAGGGCGCTGTACACAACTGAGCGCAGAGAGAAACCGCCATAAGGTCGTAGACAAAGCGAAGGATTGGATAGCGCTCCACACATTTCGGCACCCACAAACGAGGCATTATTATTAATATGAAGAAGACCGAAAGGCACGATAGTTGGAAGCCTATGTCAAACAATGCGAGTGGAGACAACAATAATAAACATAGGGCAGCAAAAAACAAATTGTTCAGCGAAGATGAGCGACGAGAAAATATACCGCAAACTTGCATCATCGTAAACATCAATGTGGCGCGCACCAAGGACTTAGGGAAGCCTGCTATAAAAGCAAATCCCCAAAGTAGCATAATACCTAAAATACTACACAAGACTACACTCCAACGACGCCGACAATGCTTTAGTACAAAAATATGAAAGAAGAAAAACAATATTCCCAGGTGCAAACCCGACAAGGCTAAAACATGACTGGTGCCAGTCTGCGAAAAAACCTCGCGCAACTGAGCATTTAACCCCGATTTCTCTCCCAATGTCATCGCAGAAAGCACCGCTAGTTCTTCTCCATCTAGATATTGTCTATAGCGTTCAAGGAGACTTTCACGTAGTCGTAGCATCCGTACAGCCAGAGTAGGGCGAATCGAGGCCGCCTCAGCCATTCTCCAGCAACTATCAGCCGAAAACAGCACGCCGCTTATCCCTTGTCCTCTCAACCAACCGGCAAAATTAAATTCGCGTGGGTTGCCTGCATTTCTGGGGCGTTCTATTCTACCATAACAAAGCAGTTCATCACCGATCTTAGGCACAAGCGACATAGATTGGGCACAAGTTTCGCTTTCACGTTCGCTATTTTCCACACAGCGTACTCCCTTAAGATCAACCTTAGTCCTATCGCTTGCCGCAAGTTGCAAATTCTGCTCCATGCGTGAGTTATTTTGCGATTTCATTAAACTGAGACGCACTTTCCTACCCTTAAATGCGCCATCGCCTAAGATTGCGTCTGCTTGATAAACCTTCGTCTTCTCTACAACACTCGACGAAATCAATACCCTATGTACATTTTCACCTTCCTCCCACTGGACTGCACAATCTCTTCGCTGAGCAAGCACAAGTAATACACCTAAAGAAAAGAAAGCAACGCCCACCGCACTCCAGAACCAAACAGAAAGATGCAAAATACTCTTTCTACTTTTCAGCACCCGATTCCCAATAAAAAAAGGAAGTAACACAAATGCCCCTAAAACGTAATAAAGCCAATCGGATGTTTTACTTCCCTCACCATTTGCCAAGTGACAAGAGCCACCATAAGTATCCTCCATGCCATTTAGAAGTACCCCTATATCACAAAGACTATCGCCCACAAAAATCCCTAAGGCCAAAAATAGCACAATCCTAAGCAAGGGATAACTGCGCAACTTTGAAGTCATAAATTCAGTAAGCGACCATTTCATTATTCTACTTTTAGGCAAAAAACATTAAATCCAGGGCACAATAATACCCCTCCGATCGAGAAGAAAAGCTCAACAAGAGGGGCAAAAATAAGGATTTATGTACACAAAACAAACTATTTTCCCGACGAAGGTATAAAAGATTCGTACGTACCATCATCAAAAAAGACGCGAATCTCCTTAATTTTCCTTTCTGAAATGTCAAAATTTTTCGCATTTTTATTAACAGCGGAAAGAAGGGCGGCCTGGCGCAAAGAATCTTGAATATTTATCCCTGACGAAGTGGGAACTTTTTCCGAAGTACTAGGCTGCATAAAAGCTGATTCAGGAAAAATTGACGAAGCAACACCCATATCCAACTCCGGAACGGATGCTCCACTCGAGCCAGAGTTTGATAACGAATCTGTACCTGAAACATTTTCTGAAGTCTTACCATTGAGCAACATTTCGCCTTCGCCAAACATCAACCAATTGACATTGATTTCAGGAAAGGCACGGTGAATTGCTTGCACATGATTATTGGTCGGATTGGTCCTACCATTAAAAATACTAGACAACGATGCTGGGGAAATTTCCAAATAGGTAGCAAAATCTTGCTGCGACAATTTTGCCCATGTCATTACC
>JAGKTZ010000030.1 GCA_021153165.1 Prevotellaceae bacterium | reverse complement strand
ATTTTATAGATTCTATAGATTTGCGTGAGACCCTGTCCCGCATGGCAAGCACAAGCGAAGCTATGTGCGCTTCTGCGAATTCCGCGCTTTCTGCGTGCATAAAACATTCGTCTCCTCTGCGTGAGATTAAAAAATACACGAGATACACGTGATACGCCGGAGCATATTTTTTTAGATTCCATAGATTTGCGTGAGACAAAAAATATTCGTGGAGATTCGTGAAATTGCCTTTAGCCCCTACGGGCGGCGAACTTTGTTTCGTGGTAAAACTAAAATATCTGTGGTTGGAGGGAAACAAAAAAACTCCTCGGTGAGGGATTCACCGAGGAGTTTTTGTTGAGGTTATATAAGAGAATTGAGATTATTCTTCGTCTCTCTTAGCAATCTTTTCGTAATCATCCATATCGCCTACGACGATGCGATTGAATTCACGAAGACCTGTACCAGCAGGGATCAAGTGACCGCAGATCACATTTTCCTTCATACCTTCGAGGTAGTCTACCTTACCGCTGATAGCAGCTTCGTTGAGCACCTTGGTAGTTTCCTGGAAGGATGCTGCAGACATGAAGCTCTTAGTTTGCAATGCGGCACGTGTGATACCCTGGAGGATCTGAGTAGAAGTAGCTGCTTGTGCATCGCGTACTTGTACGAGTTTGAGGTCGCGGCGCTTGAGCTGTGAGTTTTCATCACGGAGCTTGCGTGCAGTGACGATCATACCCTTCTTCATCGTTTCGCTATCACCAGCATCGATGACTACCTTCTTGCCCCAGATACGGTCGTTTTCTTCAGCGAAGTCGAGTTTGTCGACGATTTGCTGTTCGAGGAAGCGAGTATCGCCTGGTTCGTTGATTTGTACCTTGCGCATCATTTGGCGTACGATCACTTCGAAGTGCTTGTCGTTGATCTTTACACCCTGGAGGCGGTAGACGTCTTGTACTTCGTTGACGATGTATTCCTGTACAGCGGTAGGACCCTTGATGGCGAGGATATCACTTGGAGTGATTGAACCGTCGGAGAGTGGAGTACCGGCACGTACGTAGTCGTTTTCTTGTACAAGGATTTGCTTAGAGAGCGATACGAGGTATTTCTTCACTTCACCCAACTTAGATGTAACGATGATTTCGCGGTGGCCACGCTTCACAGCACCCATGCTGATTTCGCCATCGATTTCAGATACGACTGCGGGGTTGGATGGGTTGCGTGCTTCGAAGAGCTCGGTAACACGTGGGAGACCACCGGTAATGTCGCCTGCACTACCTACGACACGTGGGATCTTGATGAGGACGTCACCCGCCTTGAGTACTTGACCATCTTCGACAGCGATGCGACCGTTGATGGGGAAGTTGTAGGTACGGATGAGTTCGCCATTTTCGTCGAGGATGTGAGCAGAAGGCACTTTACCTCTTTCCTTAGATTCGGTAACGATGCGTTCGCGGAGACCTGTAGCTTCGTCTTCTTCGACACGGTAGGTAACACCTTCTACGACGTCTTCAAACTGTACGCGACCAGCAGATTCTGTGACGATCACGGCGTTGAATGGGTCCCACTTAGCGATAACGGTGCCCTTTTCTACGATGTCGCCTTCACCAACGAAGAGTTGTGAACCGTAAGGTACGTTTTGTGAAGAAAGTACGATGCCTGTATTTTCGTCGACGAAGCGAACTTCTGCCAAACGACCTACGACAACCTTGCCTGCTACGCCGTCTTCAGAAACGGTGTCGACAGTACGGAGTTCGTCGAATTCGAGGCGGCACTTGTGCTTAGCCACGATTGTAGCGTTGGCAGCAGCACCACCCGCGATACCACCGGCGTGGAAGGTACGGAGTGTCAACTGTGTACCAGGTTCACCGATAGATTGTGCTGCGATGACACCGACAGCTTCGCCCTTTTGTACCATGCGCGAAGTAGCGAGGTTGCGGCCGTAGCACTTCATACATACGCCGTGCTTGCTTTCGCAGGTCAATACTGAGCGGATTTCTACGGTTTCGATAGGCGATGCTTCAATTTCGGCTACGATAGCTTCGTTGAGTTCTTCGCCAGCACGAGCAATCACCTTGCCTGTAGTGGGGTGTATAATATCGTGTACAGATACACGGCCGAGGATACGTTCGCCAAGAGATGAGATGATTTCGTCGCCATCCTTGAGAGCTGAGCATACCAAACCGCGGAGTGTACCACAGTCTTCTTCGTTGATGATGACGTCGTGAGATACGTCTACGAGACGACGTGTGAGGTAACCTGCGTCAGCTGTCTTCAACGCGGTATCGGCAAGACCCTTACGCGCACCGTGGGTAGAGATAAAGTACTCGAGCACGGACATACCTTCCTTAAAGTTAGAAAGGATTGGGTTTTCGATAGTAGAACGTGTATCAGCACCTGCCTTTTGAGGTTTAGCCATCAAACCACGCATACCTGCCAACTGAGAAATCTGATCGGCAGAACCACGAGCACCAGAGTCGAGCATCATGAAGACAGCGTTGAAACCTTGGTCGGCTTCGGTCATTTGCTTCATGAGGGTGCGCTTGAGGTCTGTATTAACGTGAGTCCATGTGTCGATAACTTGGTTGTAACGTTCGTTGTCGGTGATGAAACCCATGTTGTAGTTCATGGTAATCTGATCGATTTCGTCGTTACCACGCTTCACGATTTCAGCCTTTTCTTCAGGGATGATGATATCGTCGAGGTTGAACGACAGACCACCTTCGTAGGCCTTGCGATAACCCAAGTTCTTGATACCGTCGAGGAAGTGGCAAGCGCGAGCCATACCTACGGTCTTGATGACGTTGGTGATGATGTCGCGGAGTGACTTCTTAGAGATAACGGTATTGACAAAACCACATTCTGCAGGGATGATTTCATTCACGATGACACGACCTACAGAAGTTTCTACCAAGTGCTTCACTGGCATACCAGCTTCGTCGATATCGTCTACCATCACCTTGACAGGAGCGTGTACTTCGACGCGCTTTTCGTTGAAGGCGATGATGGCTTCTTCGGGGCCGTAGAATGTGAGGCCTGAACCCTTAGCGCCTGGACGGAGCTTGGTGATGTAGTAGAGACCGAGCACCATGTCCTGAGAGGGCACTGTGATAGGTGCACCGTTGGCAGGGTTGAGGATATTGTGGCTTTGGAGCATCAACATTTGTGCTTCGAGGATGGCCTCGTTGCTCAAAGGAAGGTGTACCGCCATTTGGTCACCGTCGAAGTCGGCGTTGAACGCTGTACATGCGAGTGGGTGCAACTGGATAGCCTTACCTTCGATCATCTTAGGTTGGAATGCCTGGATACCGAGACGGTGAAGTGTCGGTGCACGGTTGAGGAGCACGGGGTGACCCTTCATTACGTGTTCGAGGATATCCCAGATGATTGGTTCGCGACGGTCTACAATCTTCTTCGCACTCTTGACGGTCTTGACGATACCGCGTTCGATAAGTTTGCGGATGATGAATGGCTTGTAGAGTTCGGCAGCCATCAATTTAGGCAGACCGCATTCGCCCATGTTCAATTCTGGACCTACGACGATAACTGAACGTGCTGAATAGTCGACACGCTTACCGAGGAGGTTCTGACGGAAGCGACCTTGCTTACCCTTCAAATAGTCAGAGAGTGACTTCAATGGGCGGTTGCTATCGCTCTTGACTGCGCTACTCTTGCGAGAGTTGTCGAAGAGTGAGTCAACAGCTTCCTGGAGCATACGCTTTTCGTTGCGCAGGATGACTTCGGGCGCCTTGATTTCGAGCAAACGCTTGAGGCGGTTGTTGCGAATGAGGACGCGGCGATAGAGGTCGTTCAAGTCGGAAGTAGCAAAGCGACCACCATCCAATGCTACGAGAGGACGGAGTTCGGGAGGTGTGACAGGCAGGATCTTCATGATCATCCATTCGGGACGGTTGCGATCCTTGCTTGCACGGAATGATTCAACTACTTGCAGACGCTTGAGCGCTTCGTTCTTGCGTTGCATAGAAGAGTCAGAGTTGGCTCTGTCGCGCAATTCGTATGAGAGTTCGTCGAGATCGATGCGTGCGAGCAAATCATATACGGCTTCTGCACCCATCTTAGCGATGAACTTATTAGGATCAGAATCTTCCAGGTATTGATTTTCCTTTGGAAGTTTCTTGAGAATATCGAGGTATTCGTCTTCTGTGAGGAGGTCGTTGACCATCAACTCGTCGCTCATCACACCGGGTTGGATGACTACGTAGCGTTCGTAGTAGATGATAGAATCCAACTTCTTGGTGGGAAGACCAAGGAGATAACCCATCTTGTTGGGCAAAGAGCGGAAGTACCAAATGTGAGCTACGGGCACTACCAATTGGATGTGACCAGCACGCTCGCGACGTACTTTCTTCTCAGTTACCTCAACACCACAACGGTCGCAGACGATGCCTTTGTAACGGATGCGCTTGTACTTACCGCAATGGCATTCGTAGTCCTTGGTAGGACCGAAAATGCGTTCGCAGAACAAACCATCGCGTTCGGGCTTGTAGGTACGATAGTTGATAGTTTCGGGTTTCAACACTTCACCGAAAGAATTAGACTGGATTTCTTCAGGAGAAGCCAAACCAATAGTAATCTTTGTGAAGTTACTCTTTATCTTGTTGTCTCTTTTAAATGCCATATTTTTACTTTATATGTTGTGTGTAAAGAGTTGTTGTTGATTAATCAAGTGTGATGCTCAAACCAAGACCACGGAGTTCGTGCAAGAGGACGTTGAGTGATTCTGGAATACCTGGAGTTGGCATAGCGTCGCCCTTGACGATTGCTTCGTAAGCCTTAGAACGTCCTACTACGTCGTCTGACTTGATAGTGAGGATTTCTTGGAGTACGTGAGAAGCACCGAAGGCTTCGATTGCCCAAACTTCCATTTCACCGAAACGCTGACCACCAAATTGAGCCTTACCACCGAGAGGTTGTTGAGTAATCAATGAGTATGGACCGATAGAACGTGCGTGCATCTTGTCTTCTACCATGTGACCGAGCTTCAACATGTAGGTCACACCGACAGTAGCCTTTTGGTCGAATGCTTCACCTGTGCCACCATCATACAACTGAGTAGAACAGTAGCGTGGCAAGCCAGCCTTGTCTGTCCATTCGCAGAGGTCTTCAAGCTTAGCACCGTCGAAGATAGGTGTAGCAAACTTCACACCCAACTTCTTACCAGCAGCACCGAGTACGGCTTCGAACACCTGACCAATGTTCATACGTGAAGGCACACCCAATGGGTTGAGCACGATATCTACTGGAGTACCATCTTCCAAGAATGGCATATCTTCTTGACGTACGATCTTAGATACGATACCCTTGTTACCGTGACGACCCGCCATCTTATCACCTACGCCGATCTTACGCTTCTTAGCCACGTAAACCTTTGCCATCTGGATGATGCCTGAGGGAAGTTCGTCACCGATGGTGATTGCAAATTTCTTGCGCTTGAGGATAGCATCCATGATGTTGTACTTCTTCAAGTAGTTGATCACCAATTGACGGAGAAGAGTGTTAGCGTGTTCGTCGTCTGTCCAGTTGCTCAATTCGATAGATGTGAAATCGATTGTATTCAAGAGAGACTTGCTGAACTTAGCACCCTTAGCAATAACTTCTGTGCCGATGTTGTCTGACACTCCCATAGAAGTCTTGTCCTTCAAGAGTGACATCAACTTGTCGATCATGATGCCCTTCAATGCTTCTGCTTCTGCATTGAATTCGTCGTCCAACTTTTGGAGTGTAACCTTATCTTGTGCCTTTGATGCACGAGTCTTGATTTGCTTAGAGAAGAGCTTTCTATCGATAATTACACCAGAGAGAGAAGGGTTGGCCTTGAGAGAAGCATCCTTGACATCACCTGCCTTGTCGCCGAAGATTGCACGGAGCAACTTTTCTTCTGGAGTAGGATCGCTTTCGCCCTTAGGTGTAATCTTACCAATAAGGATATCGCCAGGAACTACACGAGCACCGATACGAATGATACCGTTTTCGTCCAAATCCTTAGTAGCATCTTCGCTGACGTTAGGAATATCGTTGGTCAACTCTTCCATACCACGCTTAGTCTCGCGCACTTCGAGTGCGAATTCGTCTACGTGTACAGAAGTCAAGATGTCTTCGCGAACTACACGTTCGTTGAGCACGATAGCATCTTCGTAGTTGTAACCCTTCCAAGGCATGTAAGCTACGAGGAGGTTGCGACCCAACGCCAATTCTCCGTTTTCAGTAGCGTAACCTTCTGTAAGGATATCACCAGCCTTGACACGTTGACCTACAGCGCAGATAGGACGAAGGTCGATGGTCATGTTTTGGTTGGTACGACGGAACTTTGGAATTTCATATTCCTTAGTAGCAGAATCAAAGCTTACGAATTCTTCGTCTTCTGTACGATCGTAAGTAATACGGATAGTTGTTGCGTCAACATAATCGATCACACCATCGCCTTCTGCAGTAATCATTGTACGAGAGTTTTCGCACACTTGCTTTTCGATACCAGTACCTACGATAGGTGCTTCGGAACGAATCAAAGGAACTGCCTGACGCATCATGTTAGATCCCATCAATGCACGGTGAGCATCGTCGTGTTCCAAGAAAGGAATCAAAGAAGCTGCGATTGAAGCAATCTGTTGTGGAGCAACGTCCATCAAGTCTACTTGTGAAGGTGGCACAACAGGATAATCTGCATCTTGACGACACTTTACCTTATCGCGTACGAATGAACCATCTTCACGAAGAGGTGCATTACCTTGACCGATAATCTTGCCTTCTTCTTCTTCAGCGCTCAGGTAAACAACATTGTCATTGTTGAGGTCTGCGATAGAGTTTTCAATCTTACGATATGGTGTTTCGATGAAACCGAGTTCGTTGATCTTAGCATATACACAGAGTGAAGAAATCAAACCGATGTTTGGACCTTCAGGAGACTCGATAGGACAGAGACGACCATAGTGAGTATAGTGTACGTCGCGCACTTCGAAACCTGCACGTTCACGAGAGAGACCACCAGGACCGAGTGCAGAAAGACGACGCTTGTGAGTAACTTCTGCCAATGGGTTGGTTTGGTCCATGAACTGTGACAAAGCATTTGTACCAAAGAAAGAGTTGATCACAGAAGAAATAGTCTTCGCATTGATCAAATCTGTAGGTGTAAACACTTCGTTGTCGCGTACGTTCATACGTTCACGAATAGTGCGGCTCATACGTGCCAAACCAATAGCAAATTGATTTGCCAATTGTTCGCCAACAGTACGAACGCGACGGTTGCTCAAGTGGTCGATATCATCCACAGCAGCCTTAGAGTTGATCAACTCTACAAGGTACTTGATAATTTCAATAATGTCTTCGCGAGTCAATACGCGTACGTCATTATCAGAAGAGAGATTCAACTTCTTATTGATACGATAACGACCTACTTCACCCAAGTCATAACGTTTTTCTGAGAAGAAAAGGTTGTTGATGACTTCACGTGCACTTGCATCATCCGCAGGGTCAGCATTACGCAACTGGCGATAGATGTAAAGTACAGCTTCCTTTTCAGAGTTACTTGGGTCCTTTTGGAGCGTATTAAAGATAATAGAGTAATCTGAAGATACAGACTCTTCTTGGTGAACAAGGATAGATTGAGCACCACTATCGATAATCATTTCGATGTGCTCTGGTTCGATCACTGTTTCACGATCAAGGATTACTTCATTACGTTCGATAGATACAACTTCACCAGTATCTTCATCTACGAAGTCTTCAACCCAGCTCTTCAATACACGTGCTGCCAATTTGCTACCAACAACCTTCTTCAATGAAGTCTTGTTAACTTTAACTTCTTGTGCGAGGTTGAAGATTTGAAGAATTTCCTTATCTGTTTCAAAGCCTATCGCACGAAGCAGCGTTGTCACAGGCAACTTCTTCTTACGATCAATGTAAGCATACATTACATTGTTAATGTCTGTAGCAAATTCGATCCAAGATCCCTTGAATGGGATAATACGTGCAGAGTAAAGTTGTGTACCATTAGCGTGAATACTTGAGCCAAAGAAGACACCAGGCGAACGGTGCAACTGAGACACGACAACACGTTCGGCACCATTAATAATAAAGGTACCATTGTCTGTCATGTATGGGATTGGGCCCAAATACACATCTTGTATCACCGTACCAAAATCTTCATGATCAGGGTCGGTGCAGTACAATTTTAATTTTGCTTTCAAAGGAACGCTGTAAGACAAGCCGCGCTCCAAACACTCCTTAATACTATAACGAGGAGGGTCGATATAATAATCAAGGAACTCAAGCACAAAGTTGTTGCGAGTATCAGCAATGGGGAAGTTCTCAGCAAAAACTTTGTACAAGCCATCATTTTTTCTCAATTCCGAGGGAGTGTCGAGTTGCAAGAAATCTTTGAAAGACTTAAGTTGCACGTCCAAGAAATCAGGATAAGGCATCGGATTCTTTACGGACGCAAAGTTGACACGTTGGTTGATTACTGTAGAAGACATTCGTTAAATGATATGTTTGTACTTGTTATTAGACACAAAAAGGTAAAGAACCCTCTACCAGAGGATCCTTTACCGAGCCCTATATCAGGGTTAGATTTATTAAGCGATTTCTACTTCAGCACCAGCTTCTTCGAGAGCCTTCTTCAATGCTTCAGCTTCTTCCTTAGAAACGCCTTCCTTAAGTTTAGCAGGAGCGCCGTCTACAGCTTCCTTAGCTTCCTTAAGACCTACGCCGCAAGCTTCCTTAACAGCTTTAACAACTTGGAGTTTTGCAGCACCTGCGCTCTTGAGGATTACATCGAATGCAGTCTTTTCTTCTGCAGCAGCAGCGCCACCTTCAGCAGCAACTACAACAGCAGCAGCAGCGGGTTCAATTCCGTACTCTTCCTTGAGGAAAGTAGCCAACTCGTTTACTTCTTTTACAGTCAAATTTACCAATTCTTCTGCAATAGCTTTGATATCTGCCATTTTTGTATAAGTATTATTTGTTTTTAATCTAATTATTTAATTTGAGGTCAAGCCACTATCTTATTATTATTTGGACTTAACTTCGTAATGTAATGCTTATTATTCAGCCGCATTTTCTTCTTTGTCGAAGCGTGCTTCGAGACCAGAAAGGATATTGCGGAGAGGAGATTGAAGGAGTCCAACGATTTCTGCGATAACCTCGTTCTTGCTCTTGATTGCACAGAGAGTAGAGAGGTGTTCAGCACCAACATAGAATCCTTCTTCTGCATAAGCACCCTTCAATGCGGGAATACCGTTCTTTCCAAATTCCTTGATCAACTTTGCAGGAGCATTTGCTACGTTCGACAAGAACAAAGCAGTTGTTCCTTTAAGGCAAGGGAGGAGTGGAGAGTAGTCAACTTCAGCATTAGCAAATGCCTTTTCAAGAAGAGTGTTCTTTACAACAATCATCTTAACGTCAGTACCGAAGCACTTACGACGAAGTTGGCTTGTAGTTTCAGCATTGAGTCCAGTCACGTCTACGAGGTAGAGGTGTGCATATTCTTTGAGTGTTGCACCGATTTTCTCGATTACAATTGCTTTATCTTCCTTTCTCATGATTCAATACTAATTTTAGTTTTCGTCAACAGATTTAGGGTCAATCTTAATACCCTTACTCATTGTAGAGGAAAGATAAATACTCTTGATATATGTACCCTTAGCCGTAGCGGGTTTCAACTTGATGATAGTAGCGATGAATTCCTTGGCATTACCAATGATTTGCTCAGGAGAGAAAGAAACCTTTCCGATAGAAGTATGAACAATACCAGTCTTATCCACCTTAAAGTCGATCTTACCTTGCTTTACTTCACGTACTGCCTTAGCAACATCCATTGTTACAGTACCACTCTTTGGGTTTGGCATCAAACCACGAGGACCGAGTACACGGCCGAGGGCACCGATTTTACCCATGATAGCTGGCATAGTGATGATAACATCAATATCAGTCCAACCACCCTTAATTTTTTCGATATATTCATCGAGACCTACATAGTCAGCGCCTGCTTCTTTAGCAGCGTTTTCTTGGTCGGGAGTACAGAGGCAGAGCACTCGTACAGTCTTACCAGTACCGTGGGGAAGTGAAACAACACCACGTACCATTTGGTTCGCCTTACGAGGGTCAACGCCCAAACGTACATCGATATCAAGTGAAGCATCAAACTTGGTAGTAGTAATTTCCTTTACCAATGTAGCAGCTTCCTTCAAGGTATAAGCCTTTCCTGCTTCAATCTTGTCAGCGACCAATTTCTGATTTTTTGTCAGTTTACTCATTGTCTTAGATAAAAATTGAAGTTAATTATTAACCGGGAAAGTCACCCTGAACCGTGATACCCATGCTTCGTGCAGTACCTGCCACGAGTTTCATTGCAGATTCGATAGTAAAACAGTTCAAGTCAGGCATCTTGTCTTGTGCGATTGCGCGAACTTGTTCCCAAGTCACTTCAGCAATCTTAGAACGGTTAGGTTGAGCCGATCCACTTTTCTTCTTAGTCACCTCGAGCAATTGTACTGCTACGGGAGGAGTCTTAACGATGAAAGAGAATGATTTGTCATTGTAATAAGTAATGACAACTGGCAACACCTTTCCTGCTTTTTCCTGAGTTCTGGCGTTGAACTGCTTGCAGAAATCCATAATGTTAATACCCTTAGAACCCAATGCAGGACCTACGGGAGGTGAAGGATTTGCAGCGCCACCTTTAATCTGTAATTTGATTAATCCAGCAACTTCTTTAGCCATTGTTATTATTAAATTTGAATGTTATAGAAAGAATTCAGCACGTAACAATACTTATTCTTTCTCTACTTGCATAAAACCAAGATCAAGACCTGTGCTGCGACCAAAGACCTTAACAGTCACGGTCACTTTCTTCTTCTCATTGTCTACCTTTTCGATAACACCAGAGAATCCATTGAAAGGACCTTCGATCACCTTCACAGCTTCACCCACTTCGAAAGGAATGGCAACGTCTACAGTTTCTTCCTGCATTTCGTCAACCTTACCCAAGATTCGATTCACTTCACTTTCACGGAGGGGAGTTGGGTTATCCAATCCACCTAAGAATCCTAATACATTTGGTGTAAAACGGAGTTCGTGGGCGATTTCGCCTACAAGACGCGCTTCTACCAAGACATAACCAGGGAGATAGTTTCTCTCTTTTACTACGCGCTTACCATTACGTACTTGGACAACTTTCTCAGTAGGAATTAACACTTGAGCGACATTGCCACCCAAGCGTCCATTTTTGATTTCAGCATCAATGTATTCCTTAACTTTCGCTTCCTTTCCGCTAACAGCACGGAGCACATACCAAGACATTTGTACTTCTGCCATTGTCGTTATGCTTTAGGATAAATAGCCTCCATGACGAACTTAAACACTGAATCTTCAGCAAACACTACCAAAGCGATAATGATGGAAGCTACTAATACTACTATCGCAGAATGAGTGAGCTCCTTTCTAGTTGGCCACGTGGTTTTATTAGCTAGTTCTTCGTATGATTCTTTACAATATGTGATAAACTTCTTAAACATACAATTTATCTTTTTAGCACGGGAAGAGAGGCTCGAACTCCCGACACCTGGTTTTGGAGACCAGTGCTCTACCGACTGAGCTATTCCCGTAAAATAGTCCTCGCCTCATTAGCGAGGACTATGATTTATCTAACTATTGATTAGTCGAGGATTTCTGTGATTTGACCAGAACCTACTGTACGACCACCTTCGCGGATAGCGAAACGGAGACCAACGTTCAATGCAACAGCGTAGATCAATTCTACAGTGATTTCAACGTTATCACCAGGCATTACCATTTCAGTACCTTCTGGGAGGTGGATTTCACCTGTACAGTCCATAGTACGGAGGTAGAATTGTGGACGATACTTGTTACCGAATGGAGTGTGACGACCACCTTCTTCTTTCTTCAATACGTAGATAGAAGCCTTGAACTTTTGGTGAGGTTTGATTACACCTGGGTGAGTGATAACCATACCACGCTTGATTTCGTTCTTGTCGATACCGCGGAGGAGGAGACCTACGTTGTCACCAGCTTCACCTTGATCGAGCAACTTACGGAACATTTCAACACCAGTTACAACTGACTTCTTGTCTTCACCGAGACCAAGGATTTGAACTTCGTCACCAACCTTGATAACACCAGTTTCAACACGACCTGTAGCTACAGTACCACGACCAGTGATAGAGAACACGTCTTCAACAGGCATCAAGAATGGTTTGTCACGGTCACGTTCTGGTTCTTGGATCCAAGTATCGCAAGCTTCCATGAGTTCCATGATCTTTTCTTCCCATTCAGCAACACCGTTCAAACCACCGAGTGCAGAACCGCGGATGATAGGAGTATCTTCTTCGAAGTCATAAGATGTAAGAAGTTCGCTCATTTCCATTTCAACGAGTTCGAGCATTTCTTCATCATCAACCATGTCACACTTGTTCAAGAAAACAACGAGACGAGGTACGTTTACCTGACGAGCGAGAAGGATGTGCTCACGAGTTTGAGGCATAGGACCATCAGTTGCAGCACATACGATGATAGCACCGTCCATTTGAGCAGCACCAGTAACCATGTTCTTTACGTAGTCGGCGTGACCTGGACAGTCAACGTGTGCGTAGTGACGGTTAGCAGTTTCGTACTCAACGTGTGAAGTGTTGATAGTGATACCACGTTCCTTTTCTTCAGGAGCATTGTCGATAGAATCGAAAGAACGCAATTCAGAAAGACCCTTCTTTGCCAATACTGTAGTAATAGCAGCAGTCAAAGTAGTTTTACCGTGGTCAACGTGACCAATGGTACCGATGTTTACGTGCGGTTTTGAACGCTCGAATTTCTCTTTAGCCATAGCTGTATAATATTTATATGTGAATAATTTTCTATTATCTCTCAAAGAAGAGCTGTTAGCGAGACTTGAACTCGCGACCTCTTCCTTACCAAGGAAGTGCTCTACCGCTGAGCTATAACAGCGAAGGTGAGCGGAAGACGAGGCTCGAACTCGCGACCCCCAGCTTGGAAGGCTAGTGCTCTACCAACTGAGCTACTTCCGCATTCCTTAATGTTGGTAAGTGGGCAAAGATGGATTCGAACCACCGAAGGCGTAAGCCAGCAGATTTACAGTCTGCCCCATTTGGCCACTCTGGTATTTGCCCTTATTTCCTTAAATTTTGTAGCCGAAACCTGCAGCCGCTCCAAAAAGTGGCTAGGAAACGGCTGCAAAGTTAGGCATTATTTTTTACCCGCAAAACTTTTTTGGGTATTTTTTTATTTAGTACGTTGTTTTTCCTTAAATTTCTCTACTTGCTTCTGCAATGCTTCGACACAGAGATCTATGCCTTCTTCGAATGTATCGCAAGTTTTATCCGCGTGCATATTTCCACCAGGCATCGTAATACTCATTTGCACTTCTTTGTTCATCGCAGTTTCTGGCTTTACTACTTTGAGTACCACATCAACTGTTGCGTCTTCACAAACTTTGGCAAACTTTGCTGTTTTCTTTTCAATAAACGCTTGCAACTTTTCTGTTGCATCGAAATGAATGGATTGTACTCTAACTTGCATAGTGACCTCCTTTTTTTCTTTTATACTCTTTTCAGAGCGTGGTTCTATGAAATTTAATAATATGCTGAGGTTACATCTGCACAGAGGCGGATGTGATCCTCTGCTTTCAATGGCGAATATACTACTTTTTTCGTTCGCAAAACAATTTTCTCTGTTATTTTTTCATAAATCGGAAGAATATTTGGAACATTTCGGGATTTCAGATAATAAAGTTTGCTTTACAACATATTTTACACGCCCTGCCAACCACCATATCAGGCGTTGAATAATAGGAAAGTCTATCTGGGCCTCCCAAAGCCTCTGCATATTTTATATTCACAAGGCCACGCTCTATAACACACATATATATATTAATAAAAGAACATCGCCATACCGCATGACGATGTTCTCACTCAATATATGTATCAATTATCCATTGAGTACAAACTCTGCCAAAAGTTGTTGCAGACGTTTAACGTCAACGCTTTTGCTCAATTCTTTTTCCAAAGGTTGTTCAAGACCCTTAATCCACAATGTAATCTCAGCATCATCATCAAATGTGCCTGCAGTTTCAATACGGAAGTGATCTATAGAGCGATAAGGGTAAGAGTGATAATCTCTCTTGCTACCCATACCCTGGATATCCAATAGGATAAGACGCTTGTTAGTAAACACCCACTTATCACGGAATACTGCAAAAGCAGCTACGATTTGCTCATTTGAGCATAAAAGTGGAGCGAATTCGCTTTGGATCTGGTCTAATGAAACTTCTGTTGCATTACCCATAAGTTTGTCAAATAGTCCCATAGTTTATTATAGATTTAAGGGTTAATAATAATTTATCATATTTCGCAACAAATATACAAATAATTTATTAAAATGCAACAACCCATTTTAATCCTTTATCTCATGCCACAGCAAACGACATCACACATCGCACGTCACTATCTGTATTTGGACACAAATCCAATAGACAAGCCATCTCAATCAGGCAAGAATGAGCAGGCTATGGTTACACAACGAGAGTTCACTCCCCTACCCTGTCAAAAAAGTCAAGACCTTGTGAAAATTTCGCGACGTCTCGTTTAAAAAAGGTCTAATGTTTTTTGAAAAAGGTTAGACTTTTTTTTAGAGATATTATATTGTGGCTTCTGAATAGGCCTCGACGCACCACGGATGTCACGCTAAACAATTGCTCCACACCGAATTCGCTGAATTGACTTAACGTGAGATTTCTATATAACCCATTCGGCAACACTTCTGCGAGACACGTGTGATACGCCAGCGCATTACTACAAAAAACAACCGACGACACTCTATGGGGAGCGCCGTCGGCTATTATATATTATAGGTATCGATTATTCCTTGACAGGAGTCATCTTAGTCTTAGCCATATTCACATAGCAACTTGCGTATGAATATGTACCATAAACCTTACCCGTAGCTTGCAAAGAACCATCTGCGCCGATTTCAAATACAAGGTCGGCAGAATCTGTATCCTTCACACCAAAGTTTTTCAAGATAAGTTTGTTGTCTACGAGTTCATAAGGAGCAGATGCAGACATAAACTTCGCGCCGTTGAGACGGAGATCAAGAGTTGCATAACCTGCTTGCAAGATGCCTTCTGCAGTGCTGTCGATATAGAGTGTACCTACGATCGAAGGCACTTCTGCCTCATAACCACTTGCACCTAGATAGAAGTCACCGGTATATTTCTTCGCCAACTGAGCATCTGCCACTTCAGGCACGAGGCTTGCTGTAGTCAAGTCTACATTCATACCACCAGTCACGCCGTAGTAGGTTTCGCGACCGAGGATACGGCCATCTTCTGTCACGGTGAATACGACGTCGGTAGTCTTTGTTCCACCATTGCCATCACCTACCTTCACGCCCTTGAGGGTGAGTTTGGTTTCGCCGAGAACGTAGGGCACGCATGAATTGATCAAATCCTTGCCGTCAGCACTACAGATCAGTGTAGCGTAGCCTGCCTTCTTGCTGCCGTTAGCATCTTGATCAATCAACAGTTTACCAGCTACCTTGATTTGAGTTTCGCCAGATGTGCCATTGTATGTTGCTGTGTAGACGTCAGCCAATTCTGGCAGTTTCACTTCAGGAGCAACGAGAGCGTTTGCTTGATTGAGCACTACGTAGCTATTGTCAGATGTCGAATAGATACGTTGGCCTGCACCAGTGTCCTTCAGCCAAGCAGTCTTCTTGTCTGCAGAAAGCTGGAAGACGAAGGTCATACGGTTTGTTCCTCTGTGGCCAGTACCAGCCAACACTGTAGTCAAGGTGATAGTATTGTCAGAAGCATTATAGATATACTTTTGGCAGTCTGCCACAGCTGAATAATACTTAGTATCGCCATAAATTTGGATATCGAGTGCAGCGTAACCAGGCTTTTCCTTACCCATCAAGTTTTGATCCATATAGAGGTAAACCTTTTGCTTAGCTACTTCAGAACCACCTTCGAAGCAACCAAGTACCTTTTCATTGATATACTTCGATGGACCTTCCCATTTATCTACCACTTGTTCGGTGTAAGTCATCGCATTCATATCGAGGATGAACACACGTTGTTGGCCATTATAGTCAACCGTAGCTACACCACTTTCCATCACGTAAGAATATTCCTTACCGTCGATTTCCACTGTACCAAAGCCATCGAAGTAGATAGAACCGGCTTCACTACCCTTTGGCAAGTAGTAACCAGCTTCCTTACCTTGCATAGTAATAGTAGGTTCTGCGCTGCCCGAAACATAGGTGTATTTTGCAATAGTCTGACCATCTACAGCGATCATCGCTTCAGATGTTTCGCCGATGCTTGTACCTTTCTTGAATGTCAAAGTTGCTACCTTTGAGATGTAGCCATAGTTGTCCATCCATACGTGTGTCAACTCGCCAGTATCTTGATCTTTCATTTCCAACAGGCCCTTGTAAGCATCGCCAGTACGGAATGCACCGATATAAGTGAAAGGTTTCTTACCAGTCACATAGATGCGGGTATTTTCGTGTCGGTCTTGGTTGTAGTCGTGGATTGAGATGACGACATAGTCGTTCACAAGGAAAGTACCGTTCACGCCATAAGTGGGTTGGTCGCGGAGTTCGAGGTCTGCGCCTTCTTCATCATCTTCTTTAGGTTCTACGTAGTGAGTAAATCCGTTGCTGCCTTGCTTGTATTCGAACACGTCAACAAAGTTGTACTTCATCGCATCGTCAGACTTGATGTGACATGTACCATTCGCCTTGAGTTCCATGCTCAAAGGAGGAATGTTGTCGCGATCTATCAAACCATTTGCAGCAGTATATTCATAACCTGTGTACTTGCCCAAGAAATCGCAACCGAGATAAGTATTCAATTCCATTGATGTGCTGCGGATCACAACGGGTTCGTTGGGCATATAGAACGCCCAAGCATCGATACCGAGCAAGTTGTTTTCCTTTACATCCAAGAATACGAATCCTTCGATATCGCTGTAGACATTGCCAGTGAGTTGACCGACGATTTCCAATTCGTGAACGTAGCCAGGTTCAGGACGTACATCAAAGTGAGGCTTGCCGTTGGGCTTATCGCCTGTCCAGTTCAGTGGCTTGTCTGCACCCATCAAGTGATCGTTGTTTATACAGTCCAGCATCACGATAGGTGCATGGGGATCACTTTCACATTTGATTTCCAAATAATCACTGCTCACACCCTGGTACATGATCGAAGCAATTTCTGCCATAGAGAAATCGTAAGTTGCCCCAGTCACCAATTCAATATGGAGTGTAGTATATACATCTGATGCAGGATTGTCCTTCAAATAAGTAAACTTATTGATATCGTCTACCATAAAGGATTGAATCAATCCATTGCTACCCATGATGTCCAAACGGTCACACACATAGGCTTGGCTCACTGATGCTGACAGGAAGAGGATCAGCGAGAGAATATATTTCATCATCGTTTTCATTTGCCTAATGTAATTTTGTGAGACATTCCGTTAACTTTCACGACATAGTTGCCTGCACCCAAGCGGTTCAAGTGCAATGTATAAGCACCACCATTTGCCTTTTCTGAAATCAGGCAACGGCCATCAGCACCGAAGACTTGCACATTAGCACCTTCTGGCAACTTTGAAAATACCAAAGTACCATCTTGCCATTGCATACCCTCAGCATCTTTATTCACGCCGTCGATGCCAACACTTTCATCAAAGGTAAAACCAATCAATTCGCTTGAAGCGTATGACACTCTGAAATTCTCTGAACGGAAGGTTACTGTAGTTCCACTGAATGTGGTGGTCATGCCTTCGCTCAAGTTGATTTGCGCCACGTCGCCGCTTTTCAGCGAAACCAAGACGCTGCGGTAACCATCCGCCAGCATGGTTGACACGCCTACTGTCAGTAGGAACAACGCCAACATAAGTTTTTGTTTCAACATAGCTTTATTGTTTTATTATATTATAATTTATATTCTCCCCTACATAAAAGTCCGCACACCGACCACTCCGCCAAATGCGGTGCAACCGGTGTGTATTTTTGACTATTCCATAGGTCGTTGTTTTTTTATCCAAGTTATTTACCTGTGTAAGTAGCTCCTTTTCCTGTAAACGAGATACTGAGCGTCTTCATCGAACCGCTTGGCGAAGAACTCCAAGGTGTAGTATATGAATCCAGCAAGTTCAATTGCACATTGTACACATCACCTTGCTTCGACACGTTCAGTTCCCCTTGTTGCGTCTTATTCATATACTCATTGTCTGCCGACGAATGTTGAATTTCCTTATACTTGACTTCCCAAGTGTAGGCTTCAGTTTGCGCCAAGTTAATCACACCCGTACCAATCAAGGTACTACGCAATTTTATCATGGGCGTGATCATCGCATCGTTTGGTGTATTATTACCTTCGCTCATGAAGTAGAAATAAGTATAACCACCGCTTTCCTTCACTTGCATTTCGGTAATATCCACCTTACTTATTACTTCAGCATAAGCATTCGACACGGTAAATGAATTACCCACACTTTGTGTCAACATCATTTCGTCGAAATTGTCTACCGTCTTGGTTTCACCATAGTAGTCACCGGTCAAAATAGTACCGTCCGCGAGCATGATATTATAGGTAAAGTACACACCATTCTCGCCTACAGAGGGATCAGAATAAGCTGTGATATAACCAGTAGTACCTGCGTCTGCCTTGATCTCGGTTTCGTCTATATAGTTAATAATGGTGAGCGTGTAACTACCGGGGTTTTGTGCCAAATCCACCTTGCCCGAGTTGAATTTGCTGTTAGACAAAGTAAACAGCACAGCATATTCGCCATTGTGCATATCGATAACTTTGTCTGATTCAACGGGGCCAAAGGCGAAAGTTCTGGTACCGGTCTCAGCATCTACCTTGGCAAACACAGTACCTACTTTGTTGGTATAAATATCGCCTGCGCCAGGGATAATAGTAAATCGGTTTGTCGCTGTATATCCAGCAGAGAATGTACCACGATAGGCTGCACGCAAACGGCCACCGCTATAATAAGCCTCGAGACTTACTGTCAGCGTATTTCCTGTCTTATCTTTATTGACGCGGAGCGAACCTTTTGCATCCTTTACTGTAGTATTTCCGTTAATCTTAAGACGCACTTCTTCTGCCGCAGCAGTACCGAGTGTATATTGCACGCCCAAGCCACCTTCGGGCAGGGTAATCGAGAGCAAAGGTGTTGATGCGTCTTCACCAAAGAGGTTGTAGGTTGTACCGCCATCAGACTTCACCTCGCGCACAGTATTGATATCGTAAATTGTACTACCGATTTCGCACTGCTTTGCCAGTTCTTCAAGTTCGATGGTAGTGAATTCCACCTTTTCTACTTCAGAAACGCGATAGTCCACCTTGACGCCATCGGTCGTATATACCGACATGATTTCCTCTTTTTGCTGCGCCGACAAGGTCAACGCGGCAAAAGAGAAAGCCAATGTTAATATTTTTTTCATTTTCATCGTTTGATCATCTTAATTGGTTCACATGTGCCCACTTTCACTACGTATACGCCCTTTGGCATATCTTTCAGAGAAACTTTTGTAGCACCCAATTTAGACCACACCTTCTTACCACTCATATCATATACGTTCACTTGGTCTGCAGGTTTCACAAAGCCCAGAAGCAATGTTTCTTTGTCGAGATAAGTGTAAGTTGGTGCTTGTTCAAGGCTACCGATACCAGCAGGCAATTCAAATTGTGGCAATACTTGGCCAGACCATTTACCTGTGATATTGTAACCAGCGTCGTCGAATACGTTGATGTCTACGGCGTAGGTATCACCTTCAACCCACTTGTAGTCGAACGAACCAGCGTATGCAGGAGCCAAACCATCGGCTACCAGATAGCGGCCTTCAGCGAAGTGATACCAGCGTGTACCTGTCAGGTCACCGCCATTGTGGAAATAACCCTTCATTGATTTGAAGAGACCGATATAGTAGTCCCAGTTTTCTTCCATGATAGAATAAGTACCTGAAGGAGGTGCTGCTGCGCCCAATTCTGTGATGAAGTTCAGACGGAAGATATCACCACCATTGTCTACGACTTCTTGGTCGAGTCCTGAGGGCGAACCGATATCCAGGTAGAATCTGCCGTAACCCATGATATCTTCATCCTTCCACAAGCGTGCTCTTGGGATTTGATTGAGGTCCAGTTCATAGTCTTGTGTCAATGTAGAGATAATCGCGCCTTCTGGAGTATCCACCGAGTTGTCAATAAGGTTGATTCTACCCTTGTAGGTACCCTTCACCGTGTAGTCGTCATCTGTACGCAAATCTACGACCACAGTATATACGCTATCTTCGTCAATTGACACTTCGACTGTACCATCTGCAATGTAGCAGACAGCAATATCCATCGTTTCGAAACGTTGTTGCACAAAAGAACCCATTACGATAGTAGTACCCATATAGTCTACCACAGTACCGGGATAGTAGGTCCAGCGTTGGAAGTTCTTAGCCACCTTGTAAGTACCAGGCTTAACGTGAGCTTCCTTGAAGTCACCAAACAAAGTATTGAAGAGGTTGATCTGCAAGCAGTGACCTACGCCAGTGTGTGCACCGGTTTCTCTGTCAAAGTCGCAGTCGTAGAGGTTCAACGCAATATTACCAGTCTTGCTTTGGAACAAGTCGCCCATATAGCAACCCAGTGCGCCAGTAAAGTTCAAGTCCAAATCCTTACCGATCAGGGGATAGGGGCTGTTCACCGTACTCTTGCGCTTGTAAGTTGGTTGTCCCTTGTAAGTGAAGGTATAAGTATTCTTACGATAAGTACCCTTAAACTTCACTACCAAGTCGCCGTCTTCAGCATAAGACACTTCAACGTCACCCGACAAGTCTACCATATCCACATTCTCGCCTTCGTAGTAATAGAGGGCCGAGTAGTCTGGGTTGAAAGTGATGTTTTCTGCATCCAAGCTTGACTTATAAGTACCAGCAGGGAGTGCAATAGGAGATGTAGGGTCGGCATAGAAGTCCAAAGCTACGACCCAACCATTTGTAGCCTCAACAGGAGTCACCGCACCAGAACTTGCATCAAACTTTGCATCGAAAGATGAAAGGATCATGTAATAGTTGCAAGGCGTACTTGCTTCATAATATACAGCACCAGGGCAGTAAGTCATTTCAAAGTCACCAGAAGCTGGCAAAAGCTTTGGCGCAGCAGTTTGTGCTGGCACTGCTTTCTTCACAAATGGCACTTGCTCTTGTGCATTCAAAGCGATAGAAAAAATCATCGCCAAAAGGAGTAATGTTTTCCTCATCTTATAAATATTTTTAGGGTTTGTACAGAATTTTGAACCAGGTAAGTTCCCGCAGGAATACCTGAAAGCGAGATTTGGCAACGGCCACTGGCATCACAGTCTGCCTGGCGTACCACTGCACCATTCATCGCCACCACAGCCACACGACCGGTGCATCCGCTCACAGACACTTTGCCACCGAGCAGAGCTATGCTGAAGTTGGGAGTAGTCATAGCGTTTTCGATACCTACTGGCACATCTTCAAAAGTAAAGCTATTGACATTGTCACGTGCAATAGTTGCCGAAGCTGTTGATGAGGTTATCACCATATTCTGCTCGACAAATTCCACCTTTGGTGTATCTGCCAGCACAAAAGAGCGACGGCTGCCGTCTGCCATATTCACGACCAGCATCGAGTCTGCCCAAGCGAACAAGGGAAGCAAAAACAGCAATGTGGTCAAATATTGACGAAAATTTCTCATACCTTAATATTATTGTATATCACTAAGTGCTAAAATCAATTAGGCACACTACGTTTCATTCAGCAAAAATACGCAAAACTTTTGGTTTTCTTATATTTTTATGTCTTTTTTACAAAAAATATCATCTTTATTCATCAAAACTTCATCACAACGCTTCTAACGAGAAACTTTTCGGCAACACTGATCTCAGATAATAAAAGAAGACAAACTATCCCCCAATCTCAAAAAAAGCAGACAGGCACACATATTATATATATATATTATTGTCTATATTTGCACTATCTGAATCTTAATAAATTTATAAAACTATGAAGAAAATACTTTGTTTTGTCATCCTGCTTATGACAATCAGTTTGAGTGCTAGTGCACAGAAAGTGGTTTACAAATGTACAGGCGACAAGGTTCGCGTAAGGGCTGGTGCTTCCCTCAATGCAAAAGTCCTATACGACGAAATCGCAGGCGAATCTGCCTATTTGTACAAAGGCAACTTTGTTGTAGGCACAGGTAAGAAGCAAAATGGATTTATCCAGGTGACCAACGAAAAACTGCTGGAAACTACATGGGGCACCGGATGGGTTTCTGCTCAATTCCTAAAACCTGCTCAGCGTTGCAGCGCATGCGGTGGCAAGGGGCATTTTTCTAAAACATGTACTATGTGCAAAGGCGATGGTTGCATGGAATGCGGTGACACAGGCAAAGCTCCATGCCAAAAATGCTGGGGCGTGGGCTATAAATAATAGCACATTAAAATCCATCATTTCAAAACAATCCTGCCCTAAACAAGCAAAATACATTTTATCCCCCACCCTATAGCAAACGAAGGTGGGGGATTTATTTTTTCATATCGGACAAGCATTGCACCACCCCCATCCTGCCGTACCCGACACATACATTCAATGGCATGCGCCATCCCTTCTCGCCCAATCTGTTCAATGTCAAGTATTCCCAACGTTTCCACCAACGCCCCATCATACCATTTCGCCACTCCCCCACTCGTCCCGACACATTTCACCCAGTCCCCCAACGTTGCTACGGAAATGCTTTGACAAATCGGCGAACCGATTTTACCCGCCGCTTTGACTTAGAAAATCGACATCAAAACGCAGCATAAAAAAACTTAGACCTTTTTTAAATTTCGCGACGTCTCGTTAAAAAAAGGTTAGACTTTTTTTCAACAAGGTCTTGGTTTGTAAAAACACGCTCTGGCGAGGTACAAAATTCATCATTCTACAAAGATTGCCGCCGCTTATGCCGACAGGCCATATATATTATATATAGA